>NZ_BMXA01000003.1:300000-462914 GCF_014651515.1 Arenicella chitinivorans | reverse complement strand
TTGCTCATCTCAGGAAACCGTGATCACTTGACCGCAGGGGAGGTATTCATATATGACCCCTTTTCTTCAATTCCACTAAAGAATTAATCAAGTAAAATTAAGTCTATAAAAGGATATATTGATACCTTAGTACTCTAATAATGAGTATCAAAACCACATTGTTTAACTAGCGTTAAGACAAGTGGGCACTGCATCGTGAGTGCTCGTGGTCGTGCAAATATGTTACTTAACGACTACACCACGCCTGAAGTGCAGCATCTGCCTTAGAACAAGAGATCCATAATTCGGGCGTTAGATGCAATAAGGTATATAAGCGAGATTGAAAAGCTTCGCCCTCACCGTCGCCGAAGTCACCAAAAGAGAGTTCGGTTAACCATTCGCCCACAAATGCTCTCCACTCAACTAGATCCTCGCGCGCGGCAGATGCTACCAAAACCATCTTCATAGCTTCTACAAATGTAATCCTGTATTGAGGATCATGTAGATAACGTCGTACAAGAATACGGAGCTCATCGGCTAATGCAGAATTTCGAGATACCGCTGCAACTGCGGCTAGACCACTCAGAATACCCAATAAATGGTTTTTGTCCTTCAGACTGGCGAGAGTGTAGTTACCTAGTCGGAGAGCCTTTGCTGCCAATTCGGCATGACCATTTTCAACCTTGAAAATCATTGCCGAGTTCACTAGGGCAGTAAAAGAATCTGCTTCAACTTTGTTGCTGTCGAGCTGTTCATTAATAATGAGGGCAATATCACTAGGCATTGCGTTTGGATTATCTTCTGCGCCCTCGAGTGGGCCTGGATAGTATGGGTGCGGAAACTCGCTCCTTTCGAGGAGGCTTTGGTTTCCGCGGCCAAGGATGGTATCTCGTAACTCTCCTTCTACGAGATTTGCTCCGATGCCATTGCCGATATTTATAATTCGACCGAAGAATTCTGCTTGCAGCTGAGCGGTGACTATCATGTCAGGGTCCCATCGTGGCTCGATACGCATATCTACCAGAGATTGCATGTAGAAATGTTCGCCGCGATTATTAAAAGCCCACTCGGAGAAATGAGCGTAATTAATTCCGCTGTTGATAATCTGGCGATGAATCAACGCAGCGTGAGCCATAGAAGCCAGTCTTCGATAAAATGGTGGCTCTTCGTACAAAAGGCGTGACCTGGCCAGTTCTCCATCGACGAGTACGTATAATGAAGAGAACAGCTTGAACTCACTGAAATCTCCTTCAACTTCATCATCTCGGATTTGGTGAACCAGACGTAAAAGATACGGCTCAATCTCAGGCATACTAGAAAGCTTTCTCATGCCAACTTCGATCGCGCCCAACTGGGAGAGCTTATCGCCATGCTTTAAAAGAAAATTGAGTGCTTTTATTAACTCATCTAGGTCGAGCATATCGGCATTTATTTCGGCCGACAGCGCCGAGTGCGAGGAAAGAAGTAGGCTGAATAAAAAGCCCTCAAAAGGCTTCCAACTCAGCAAGTGCTCGAGAACTTCGCGAACTCCTCCAACAGCATAATCATGGATCGTAGCGCTGCCGTCATAGACACCGACTAGTCTTTCAAAGTACCTGCGTGAGTTTGGAACAAGTGTCGATATACTGCTCTCCCCAGCGGTAATCTCACCCAATATAGTCTGCCCCACATTTGTTGGCGTTTCCTGAACATCAACGTGGAAAACCTCAACTTCATCGTCTTCGAGCGCCCGCTCGCTCAAAATATTCCTCCAGTGTCGCTTAGCACTACCGGGCAAATTGACTTCAGCGGATATTTTTTCCAATGAAAGGATACGTGTTGAGACGTCATCAGCAAGAACAGAAAAGTCTGGTAAAATTAATTCGTCTTCGCCTGATGAAAGAATTAGCTTTGGAAGTTCGCCTTGGCGTCCATCATTAATAAGATCCCAGGCCCGCCCTTCCGTGTCGATCAATTTGATTTTTTCTTCACTTGCAATAGCAATTGGAACAGCTCTGAACAGCTTCGCTCTATGAAAAGATGGATTACCTAATCCCAAAGTAATTACTGCTTCAGATTTTAGGCCATACGCTGCCATAAATCCCTTCTCATTGATCAATGTCTTACGTATAAGTGGAGAGATCAATGTCAATGCCACGCCAGCCGAAGCTTTTCTTTCTCGAACAGAATCGGTCACGAGCTTTCTTCCTCCGGGAGCGGTGTTTCAGCTATCTTAGCAATGTAGCTTCGATGTTGATCTACAAGCCATTCGAATGATTCGATAGACTGTTCTTGCATGGGAGCCAAAACACGTTCATCAAGCCAATTCCAGTATTCGTCAACCAATTCTCGCTTTACACCCGAGGGCAATGTAAGCAACGAGAATAGATGCGCCGCTCGCCCTATCTGGATAATACGATCTGCATTTTCCGGAACAAGGTTATGTACCCACCCCCTTATATCTACTTGCTTAAGAATCCAGTTTGAACGCGCTACGATATGTTCACTATTTGCACCGTCTACCCATATATTTTTTAATACTTGAATAAATACTTTTAGTGTTTTATCTAACCAAGGAGCTTCTTCTGGAATCTGCAACCAGTCGCTCATCCTGACGCGAGTAACCGATTCACGAATAGCCTTTAATTCCGCTGTCTCAATCACCTGGCCATCGGCAATATTGGACTCATTCAATGATCGCTCGAGCTCTCCCTCGCTAAGCGGGACGAAAAAATAGCCAGCCCTTCGAAGCCGAGTTCGGTGTTCAATACTGTTATCTTCCGTTAAAACATTAGCCGCCACCAATGCGTCTATTAGATCTAGGGTGGAAAGGACAGGGACTTGAGCTGCGCCATTATCAATATCGATGTTTGCATGTTGATTTAGGAACCTGTCGTCAATAACCAGAAAGTCGCACTTAGTGGAAAGGGCGAAGATACCGACTGAAGGGTGCTGCGAGATAGGTGTCGTTTTTGATTCGACAATTTTGTGCCTACCTGACACCATTACGTGCTTAGATTCGATCCGCGAATTTAGGCTGGCTCTTATATCTTCTATCACATCCTTAACTTCTTCAGAGATCTTTTCATAAGAAATTAAGGCGTCAACTTCCGCTACCTCTCTTGGAGAGACAATAGCTTTTAACCCAGCTGATTTAAGTTTTCCTAGCAACCCCAGATGCTGCAAAAATGACACTGCGAGATCATCAAGATAGAGAGTCGCACCGTCGGCAATGTCCGGCTGGTTTGACCATGGTTTCTCATGAAAATGCAGGTACGTACGCGCACGCTTTTCTTCTCCAGCTGTAAGTTGTCCCTTTTCTCTCAACTTATCCACAACAGCAAGACAGCTGCTCAAGAAGGGTGCATATGCAGACAGATCAGCTTCTTCCTCCATCAAACTTGAAATCCGATGCACCGGGGCAGATCGAACCACAATATGCTGCTTATCATCTGCCTCACGCACCATTTCTGCTTCAGCTATCAATGCTGCTAGTTCGTCACCTACTTGTGCGGCAAGATCGCTGCTACCAACAGAGCTAGGGGCGAATTTTTCCAGCACATCCGTAG
The DNA here is from genome assembly GCF_014651515.1 of Arenicella chitinivorans. NCBI lineage: Bacteria > Pseudomonadati > Pseudomonadota > Gammaproteobacteria > Arenicellales > Arenicellaceae > Arenicella > Arenicella chitinivorans. The sequence continues at coordinate 459,387 of NZ_BMXA01000003.1, read as the reverse complement.
CTATAAAATCCCGTACCTCGCGTGCATTAGCTATACGGCTTGGTTGATGAAAAGTAGCTTTCTGGCGTTCCTCGAATAGCCAAGTAAGCGTCGAATGCGGTATATATACGGCCTTGCAGGCGTCAAGTGCTATGTCGAGTATCTTTAGGAAACTCAATGTGAGAAGTGCAGTAGCATCCAAAGCGATCGCTTTTTCACTTACGTCAACTTCAATTGCCACGCGCTTGCCGCTATAAGCAGGGATCGAGTTCCTTTTCCTAGGATCAAGCTCGTTGAGGTTGGTTAACGCGGGAAAAACAGTAAGATCAATTAATGTTCGATTTAGTGACCGCGAAGCAAGAAAGATCGGCATTTGACCTGAAGCTAAAAGGCGCCAAGTTTCCGACTCGCGGCGATCCCAATCCGGCTTTTGATCAAGAATGTCCTTCAGGCTCATTTTTTGAAGAGGACCGTTGTCCTCCGATAGTTCAGCTGCTTTTTCTAACCATGGCACAACCAGCGGATCGTCTTCCCAACCAGCGCTAGTTGCGATGAAATATGCTGTAGACAATATGATGGGATCATCACCAGCCTTAGCTGCTGCTTCGAATACAAGGTTTTTTGCTTGCGGTAAGCTCAAATGAAGCGCCAGTTGAGCTACTGCGATTAGTTCATCTGCGCTTCTGTCGTCTCTATTTTTATATTCGCTTACGACATACCCAGAAAGAGAATCCCAGTCCCCAGTCGCAATCCCGAGATTCAGTCGCAGTGCGCGGTAATTCGTTGGATCCTCGTCATCGCTGAGTTCAGCCAGAGCCGCACTGGATTCAAGAAATGCGCCTTCATAGTAAAGACTCCATGCATACGTCATGCGTAGTAAATTGGATTGCGGTAGAAGATCTGAGTTATTCTCCAAAAAGCGTATCAACTCGTCTGGCTGGTTAGTTTTATCAAATGACTGAACAAGCCTCTCTGCATCGAGAAGAGAACCTGTTTGATCAAAAAGTCGCTTTCCATACTCACACAGAGAGCTCCAGTGCTCCTGATGCTCCAGTTCGTTCACAAGATTAATCAAATCTGCCAGTGCACCTGATTCCTTGTATTGTGCTTTACGAGATTCAACCGGGTCATGACCTTTCGCTTCTGAGATAATTCGACGCAAATTTCCCTCTTCTTCCTGAGGAATACCTTGGGCGACAAGATCATCAAGGACCGCGTTTGCCCTATCAATAAGTTTCGCTTGAGAGAGTAACTCGATCTGACGATAACGCATTAGGTTGGCATCGATATAGGAAGCGAGCTGATTGTGATGACTGTCTAGATAATTGGCCGCTTCTTCAGGGGTACGTTGAGTCAAAGCAAGGGCGTATCGCGCAACAGCTGCATCACCAGTCAGTCCTCCGTTAATGGCGATACACTCCTCTATACTCCTCTCAACAGCATCTAGGTCGAGTTTGATTCCGAACTGAATCGCGTAGTGAACGAAACCGAGTGCAGTGCTCGGTTCACGAAGTATTTTCTCTAGTCTACTCCTACCGTACGCGCTTTGCTGCGGATCGCATAGCTCGAGCCACAGCGCGTACTCGTCATTTCGTTGCGCAGCGTCGGGACAGTTGAGCTGCTGAGCGGCCTTGACAGCATCAAGAAATAGACCGTGGGCAGTACGCCGTGTATTCATTGAGATAGCATCCGAAGCAAGTCGAAAGTTAACCGCTTCAAATGGAGGCTGCCTTACAATAACCGTTCGCAAATCAAGCGGAACAGCGGCGAGTAACCTTGTCACCGCAGCCAGATGGTAGAGGACAGGAGTTTTGTCAAAATCAATTTGTGAAAGTAAATCGACTGTGTTCGCAGCCTCGTCCCAGCGACATAGTTCAAGCTGCCTATTCAATACCAAACTCTTGCCGTATGAATCAAGACTTTCTAAGGTGTAGCCCGCATCATTTAACCAGTTTAGCGCGGCTTCGGTGCCATCATGATGTGCAACGATCGCTAAACCAGCAGATCGCGATACTTCGGAGTTAATGCTGGCAAGTAATTTTAATGCTTCTCTCTTATTTCTATTTTTAGAAACAATAAAGGCTTCAGCAATATCTATCTCAGGAAAATCTCCAAGCGTTTTTGATAACTCAAGAAATTCCTCAGCTTTCGCGGTATTTGCTGTTAGAGATAGTATTCTGGCACACCATGCCAACGCAGACCCTCTTTCCTGGTTGGAGCCTGCTGAAAGGTCGCCCTCAGCGAGACGTGCCCCGAGCCTCAATGCTGATTTTTCGCTATTAAATTCAGGGAAAAATCGTGACCTTCTAAGTTGATCAACTTCGCCTACGATACTTTTGTCAACCAGCTCTACTGGAATATTCCCTGCAAGAAATAAATTGAAGTCACGACCGGCTACTATGTTTGTTGAATCATCGCCAGCGGAAATTTTCTGTTTACTCTTCTTCCACATCTTTCGTAGTTTTTTTCATTCCAATATTCACGTCCCGTCCCACTTGAACGTTTGATGAACTATTTCCTGACTTAATGGTTTGAGTGAGTGAGGCACTTCTTTTGTTGAAGAAAAAACGACCTATACAGGCTAAAACTACCACCCCTACGCCAGAAAAGAGCCACTCCTTATTAGCAACAACCACCCCTGTGCCCCACGTGATAAAGTCTTCCATTCAATATTCTCCGTTCTTTAAAATTTTAAGATACTGCTATCAACCTCTCTTCAATCAATACCCCATGAATTGAAAAAAGATGCTTTGCCTAATGAAGCATCACCTTTTTTGCTAATCGATAGAAATCAGCCACCGATTTTACAAAGTTAAGGTGTTTGATATTTTCATTAGAAAATTTTTCTATAATTATCAACATAGACCATACATCTCAATTTATGGGGTACTTATCTCAATTTATGCGTAAACCCACACATATAAAGAAGAGTAAATTAATGACTAACCACACTTACTATCCCCGCACGACAAACAAGTCATACACCCATCCATCAAAACAAGCGCTTTGGTCGAACACTTAGCACAAACACTCGCTGACTCCGGAAACTCACCCTTTTCAACTTTTTTGCCGTCGCTAACGTCTTGGGCGGCTTCGATTTCCGCGCGTTTTTTGGCGAGGAATTCTTTTTGGTGGTCGTCGAGGTTGTCGGTTTTGATCATGCCGATCATTTGCATGTGGCGCTCGATGGCGTGGCCGATTTCAGCAACGATACTGGGCATGAAGATGCCGCCGGGTTTGAAGTAACCGCCTTTGGGGTCGAATACGGCTTTGAGTTCTTCGACCATGAAGGTGGTGTCACCACCTTTACGGAACACCGCGGAGATCAAACGCGTTAGTGCGACTACCCATTGGAAGTTGTCCATGTTTTTGGAGTTGATGAACACTTCGAACGGGCGGCGGGCTTCGTGCTCGGTGCCTTCGTTCAGGATGATGTCGTTGATGGTGATGTACATTGCGTGTTCCGTCACCGGGGTTTTGACTTTGTAGGTCGAGCCAACCAGCATGTCTGGACGCTTGACCGACTCGTGCATGCGCACGACCTCAGCTTTCTTTTGTTCGACTGCGTTTTCTTCTGGTGTGGCGACGCGTGGTTCTTGAACCTCAGGCGTTTTTACTTTGTAGCCGGTGATTTTCTTTTCTATTTTTTTGACCATGGTTGGGTTCCTCTGTGTGCGCGGGTTCCGTTTTTTGTCCTGGGTTTTGAGATTCTTCGCCTGCGGCTCAGAATGACGTGGTGAGCGGCTCAGAATGACGTGGAGAACGGCTCAGGATGACGTAGTGAGCGGCTCAGAATGACGTAATGAGTAACTCAGGACGACATAGTGATTTCTCAGCATGACATAGTGAGTTGCTCAGGATGACGTTGTGAGTAACTCAGTTTGTCGGAGAGCTTGGCTCGGTCTAACGGACTCTATGTTGGGTTTGCGCTTTTTCTATACTGTGTCTTGGGTTTTTGGTTTTTTAGATCCTTCGCTTCGCCCGTAACGGCGTTATCAGGATGACTAATGATTACAAGTCTACTTATCTAGGCTACTAGCACTTATTTGGTGAGAGCCATTTATCGTTAGGCTAGGCGGAGAATTATTTTTAGCGAGGCGCGTGCTGAAGCACGTAACGAGCTAACAATAATTCTCCAACAACGCATAACGGAAAATGGATCCACCAAATTAAAATTTGCCGTAGTACCCCTCTTTCAAGGCATCGAAGAGATTCGCCGCCGTATGCGTCTCACCGTCGTACTCCACTTCTTCGTTGCCTTTCAGTTCCATGGTTGAGCCATCTTCTAAGGTGAATTGGTAAACCGTGTTTTCCAGATCGTCTTCTTTTACCAAGACGCCTTGGAACGCTTCTGGGTTGAAACGGAAAGTGGTGCAGCCTTTCAAGCCTTTGTCGTACGCATACATGTAGATGTCTTTAAAATCTTCGTATGGGTAGTCGGTTGGCACGTTGGCGGTTTTCGAGATACTGGAGTCGACCCACTTTTGTGCCGCGGCTTGAATGTCCACGTGCTGCTTTGGGGTAATCGAATCCGAGGTCACAAAGTTCGCTGGCAATTGCTCTTCCGGGTTCTCGGAATATGGCATGGCGTTGGCGTTGACGACTTCGCGATAAGCTAACAATTCGTACGAAAACACATCGACCTTCTCTTTCGTTTTACGACCTTCGCGAATCACGTTGCGCGAATAGTGGTGGGCAAAACTTGGCTCAATACCGTTACTGGCATTGTTGGCCATCGACAATGAGATGGTGCCGGTTGGTGCAATGGAGCTGTGATGCGTGAAACGCGCACCGACTTTGGACAATTCTTCGACTAAATCAGAATCAACTTCGGCTATTTGCTGCATATAACGACTGTATTTGGCATGCAGTTCAGCACCGCTGACCTGATCGCCAACTTGATAACCGTCACGCGCCATTTCTGGACGCAGGCTCAGCATTTCTTCGTTAACGGTGTAGGTTTCGGTCATGATGGGCGCCGGGCCTTTTTCTTTCGCTAGTTCGAGCGCTTGGTTCCAACCGGCCATGGCCATTTCTTTGGCGACTTTTTCGGTGAATTCGACCGAGGCATCATCACCATACGTCATGCCCAGCATGGTAACCGTGGAGCCTAAGCCTAAGAAGCCCATGCCATGACGACGCTTGCGCTCGATTTCTTTGCGCTGGCCTTCTAATGGCAAGCCGTTGATTTCGACCACGTTATCCAGCATTCGTGTGAACACGCTGACCACTTCGGCGTACTTGTCCCAGTCAAAACGGGCTTCGTCGGTGAATGGATCAACCACAAATTTGGTCAGGTTCACTGAACCCAGCAAGCAACTGCCATACGGCGGCAGTGGCTGTTCACCGCATGGGTTGGTGGCACGAATATTTTCCACAAACCAGTTGTTGTTCTTATTATTCACTTCGTCGATCAGGATAAAACCCGGCTCAGCAAAATCATACGTCGACGTCATGATCATGTTCCACAAACGATTGGCGGGAATCGTGTTGTAGATTTTGCAGGCAGTGAAGCCTTGCTCGTTTTTAATGTAACCACCTTCAGCTGGGTAGCGACGCCAGATAATGTTCGACGCGGTGTGTACATCGATCTTGTCTTCTTTAGCTTCTTTTTCGGTAATTGGGAACGACAAATGCCAGTCGCCGTCGTTTTTAACCGCTTCAATAAACTCAGAGGTGATCAATAAAGACAGGTTGAATTGACGCAAACGGCCGTCTTCACGTTTGGCGCGAATAAATTCCATGACGTCTGGGTGACTGATGTCAAAGGTCGCCATCTGCGCGCCACGACGTCCACCAGCGGACGACACCGTGAAGCACATCTTGTCGAAGATATCCATGAATGACAACGGGCCCGAAGTATAAGCCCCAGCGCCAGACACATATGCGCCTTTCGGGCGCAGTGTGGAAAACTCATAACCAATGCCGCAGCCCGCTTTGAGCGTCATGCCCGCTTCGTGGTTTTTATCCAGGATGTCGTCCATGGAATCCGCGATGGTGCCAGACACGGTACAGTTGATTGTGGACGTAGACGGCTTGTAAGCCTGTGCGCCCGCATTGGAGATGATTCGTCCGGCAGGTAACGCGCCGTTGTCCAGCGCCCAGACAAATCGTTCATACCAGTGTTCACGCAATGCATCGCTTGCCTCGACACCAGACAAGGCACTGGCGATACGCTCGAACGTGTCGTGTGTGGTTTCATCAACCGGATTACCGGCTTTGTCTTTAAGTCGGTACTTTTTGTCCCAAATGTCAGCTGAGGTGGATTGCAGCGGCATTTGTTTAAGCTTTTTCTCTCCCCCATTGGCGGCGGCGACAGCGTTAACGTGCTTGCTCCCTGCTTGCAGGTCTTCTACGGGTTTACCCATTGGTATGGTCCTCGATTATTCTACTCATCATTCCGATGCTGCGACTGCTTGCCACACTGAGTTGGGCCAGTGTCTGGACTAAGCGGCACTACCTGCGTATCGCGCATCACCGGATGACCAGTGTTTTATGGTTAGGTATCGGCGTTGTGGTTGCTGGACGAGTGCAGCACACACACGGCGCGCGACGGCATAGTCGCGACCTGTGCTCCTCCTCGATTGGTGTAACTCACTTGGCTGGCGAATAACCCTAAATGTGATGATTGCGGTTCGACTGACCGCGCTCAAAACACTGCGTAAAAAACGCAAAAACACGACATGCTTTTATTTGTTCGGTAAGTCAATGCATGCGTGCTTTCTACCTACTTTTGCCACCGACGCTAATTCACAATTGATGTGCAATATCAGCGTCATGCGACAACTCGCCAGCTCGGTCTATATAGGGTGTTTAGTAGTGCGAAACGTCGGGCAAGATCGCGATTTCGGGTAACGTGTGGTAGCGCTCTATGACCCAGATTCAAGCGATTTCAATGCCTTAGCTGCGCTTTCAGTGACTTGACTCAGCTCTAAGACTGCGCCCTAAAAACACTACATATTGTGGTTACGACCAAAGCAGACCCAAAGATAATGGGTGAAGACCAAAATCGCAAGTGCTTTCTTTGGATTTCAGGGTAAATTGTCATGACTGATTTTCATGGTGTCCAGAAGCTTGGTTTTATGTCCAATAGCGAGCACCAAAACAGGGCAAAAAATCGGGCAAAAAGACCTCCATTACAGCCAGTATTGATAACTTCATTCCTATCTGAAAAATGCTAAACTCTGGGCAACTTACCGAACGTGCTCTCATGATCCACCCAATTCCCTCCTTATCTTCAACTCGACCCGCGGCATCACCTTTCTGGCGAGGACAACGCCTGCATACGCTGATGGTAAGCGTACTCCTTGGTATCGCACTAACGCTGAGTAATGCACAAGCGCAGAATCGGCAACTACCCCGAACCAGCGCAGACATCTTACAGGCGGAACACCAAAAGGAACTCCAAAAATGGACGGTCAAAGCCTACGAGGGCGACCCAGAGGCACAGTTTAAAGTCGGCGTTCTTTACACCAACGCACAATTCAGTGAACCTGATTTTGGACAGGCGGTTTATTGGTACAAACAAGCAGCTCGGCAAGGTCACGTACTGGCACAGTACAATCTAGGGCACCAATACCTGACCGGGGTAGGTGTGAAGAAGAGCGACGTGACTGCGATGCAATGGTGGTTAAAGTCCGCCGCTCAGGATCATGCCCTGTCACAGTTCAACATAGGGCGGGCGTACTACCTAGGCATTGGCCTGACCAAGGATCTGGATGAATCGCGTCGCTGGTTTGAGCGTGCAGCGCGCAATCATGAGCCCAAATCCATTGAGATACTTGAGCAGCTGGGTTGGGCGGAGCCGGGCCAGTACACCAAACAACAGGATTTGCCTGAACCGGTGGTGGAATCGACGCCAACCGACGTAGTTGCTGAGGAACGCGCGTACCCAGTTATCCCATCGCGATCCGATGAATTCGAGTCCGTAGTCCAGCCACTCGAAGAAGAACCCGAGCCAGCGCCGACCAAACCCGCTCGCGAAGTGGTGACAAAAACCGTGCGCGCCCCAAGTTCGACACCCGCCACCAAAACCCCACCCGCTTCACGCGTACTGACACAACAACAACGCGACGTTCAAACTACCACGCCAGGCCAAATGAAGTCGACAGAAACGCCCCCCGAGGTCACTCGCACGTCAGCAACGAAGCCACCAGCGCCCGAAGTCACACCAACCACTGAGCCGGCAAGTGACACAAGCACCGAATCTGCGTCGAGCAATACCGACCATGAGATTGCGGTGTATACTAATCCGGCAATTCGCAGCGTCTTGATCGGCGTACTCAAGCAGCAAGAGACACTGGAGATTGTACAGCGCGGTGCGGAATGGACATCAGTTCGCAGTCGCGACGGCTTTCCGGTCTGGGTGAGTGGTGACTTTGTGCGCACCAACGGCAGCACCGGCACGATTACTGGCTCCGCGGTCAATGCGCGCTCCGTACCCATCATTATTAATGGCACGGTGGTTGGCCAGCTCAACAAAAATGAGTCGGTCAAAATATTGGGGGAACGTGGTGACTGGTTTCGAATCATGTCGCCCACACGGTTTATTGCCTGGGTGAAAACCAGCGCACTACGCACTCGCCAAAAGACAGGACAAAACACCGATGGCTAATTCAAAACAAGTTATCTCGCCGTTTTTGGGCGACCACGATCACAGTCATTGTGAGTCACAGGCGCTGGAGACGGCATTGCAGGAATGTGAGCGCAAAGGCTTGCGGCTAACCAAGCTACGACAACAAGTACTGGAGATAATTTGGGCACAACACAACCCAATTGGCGCCTATGACGTGTTACAGAAGCTGCAGGCGCAGGGCCACAAACCCGCGCCGCCAACCGCATACCGCGCATTGGAATTTTTGGTGGATGCCAAACTCATTCATCGCATTGAATCACTCAATGCGTATATCGGCTGCCCGGCACCGGGTGCAAATCATCAATGTCAGTTCTACATTTGCACGCAATGTGGTCACATCGCTGAGCTCAATAATGCGGCCGTATCGGATGCGTTGAATGCTGGCGCCAACGACCTTGGATTCAAAGCCCAACAACCGGTCATTGAGGTACACGGTTTATGCCGTGACTGCCAACAAACGTAAGCCTGGCTATTTATTCTGCGAACGTAAGTAAATCAGCTTTTCTCGAATCTTAATCTCCAAACCGCGGTCCACTGGCTGATAAAACTGCGTGCCAATGAGCGGCTCTGGCAAATAGGTTTCGCCGGCCGCATACCCGCCTTCTTCGTCGTGCGCATAACGGTACCCCTTACCGTAATCGAGCTCCTTCATAAGCTTGGTCGGTGCATTACGAATATGCATAGGCACCTCTAGCGAGCCAGTTTTGCGCACCGTCGCCATGGCTGCCTTGTATGCGGTATAGACAGCGTTGCTTTTGGCCGCAACCGCCAAATAGACCACTGCCTGCGCCAGGGTTAACTCCCCTTCTGGACTGCCGAGTCGCTCCTGACACTCCCAGGCATCCAACGCCAAACGCAAGGCACGCGGATCGGCATTGCCAATGTCTTCTGAGGCCATGCGCACCACCCGGCGTGCAATATAACGAGGATCACAACCACCATCGAGCATGCGACACATCCAGTACAACGCGGCGTCGGGATCGGAACCACGCACCGACTTATGCAGTGCTGAGATCTGATCGTAGAATGCCTCACCACCTTTATCGAATCGACGCGTACTCCCGCCGGCCAATATGTCCGCAATCAGCGCTTTGCTGATCACGCCGTCTTCGCTCAGGTCCGCCGCAATCTCAAGCATGGTCAAGGCGCGACGCGCATCCCCGTCCACCAGATCTGCTAATTGACGCTTGACGTCGTCGTCCATGGTGAGCGACAACGAACCCAGTCCGACGTGTTCGTCAGTTAGCGCGCGATCGATAAGTTGCACCAGGTCTTCACAGGTCAGCGATTGCAGCACATATACGCGCACGCGCGAGAGCAACGCGTTATTTAACTCAAACGACGGGTTCTCGGTGGTGGCACCAACAAACAAAATAGTGCCGTCTTCGATATGCGGCAAGAACGCATCCTGTTGCGCTTTATTGAAACGATGTACCTCATCCACGAACAATACGGTATTACCCATCCCAGCGCGCTGACGGTCACGTGCAGTCTGCACCGCGTCGCGAATATCTTTGACGCCAGACAGCACTGCCGAGAGCGAAACAAACTCAGCATCACTCTCATGCGCGAGTAACTTAGCCAGTGTGGTCTTACCGGTACCGGGCGGCCCCCAAAAGACCATTGAGTGTAACTTGCCCGTTTCAATCGCCGTGCGCAGTGGCTTGTTAGGCGCCAACAATTGACGCTGCCCAACCACGTGGTCGAGTCGAGTTGGCCGCAGCCGATCCGCCAACGGTTGCGTAAAGTCATTTGAAACGGACACGGTATGCTGACTCAGTTAACCCACTCTAGTGGCGAGCGAGTAGTTTGCTTATTCGTCGGTAACACAGCCTTTGGACGCGTTTTGTACATAACGAATGTATTTGAACAGCGTGCCGCGCGTCGCTTTGAGTGGCGGCGCGACCCAGGCTTCACGACGTTGAGCCAGCTCATCATCGCTGAGGTCGACCTCAATACGGTTGTTCACCGCGTCCAAGGTCACCATGTCACCGTCTTGCACCAAAGCAATCGCGCCACCTTCTTGCGCTTCGGGTACCACGTGGCCGACGATAAAGCCGTGCGAACCACCAGAGAAACGGCCATCGGTAATCATCGCAACGTGCTCACCTAAGCCTGCGCCCATAATCGCCGAGGTCGGCTTGAGCATCTCTGGCATGCCCGGCCCACCTTTAGGACCTTCATAACGAATAATGATCACGTCGCCTTTTTCAATCTTGCCCTGCTCGAGCTGATTGATCATGTCTTGTTCGCCATCAAAGACTTTCGCAGGGCCAACAAACTTCTCACCCTCTTTACCGGTCACTTTGGCGACCGAACCTTCGGGGGCCAGATTACCTTTTAGAATTTGAATGTGGCCAGTACGTTTAATCGGTTTGGATAAGGGGCGGATAATGTCTTGGCCTTCTGCGAGTCCGGGCAGGTCTGCCAAATTCTCAGCCAGTGTTTTGCCGGTCACGGTCATGCAATCACCGTTCAGTAAGCCAGCATCCAATAGGAATTTCATTACGGCTGGTGTGCCACCGATATTATGCAGGTCCTGCATTACGTATTGCCCACTTGGTTTCAAGTCAGCCAAAAAGGGCACACGATCACTGACGGACTGGAAGTCGTCTACCGTGAGATCGATATCCAATGACCGCGCCATTGCAATCAGATGCAGGACGGCATTGGTAGAACCACCCAATGCGGTAATCACCACCATGGCGTTTTCAAACGACTCACGGGTCATGATGTCACGCGGTTTGAGATCAATCTCCAATAGGTGTTTCAGTGCTTCGCCAGCCCGCACGCATTCGCCCACTTTCTCAGGATCGACCGCCGGTGCGGAGGCACTGTATGGCAAACTCATACCCAGCGCTTCAATCGCACTGGCCATGGTGTTGGCAGTGTACATTCCCCCACAGGCGCCAGCGCCTGGGCAGGATTTTTCAACAATTTGCTGGCGCTCGTCATCGGTGATGGTTTCGACCAAGAACTCGCCGTAGGCCTGAAACGCAGAGATGATATCGAGCTTCTTGCCATTATGCAGGCCCGGCTTAATTGAACCACCATAGACCATGATCGCAGGACGATTCAAACGCGCCATGGCTATCATACAGCCCGGCATATTTTTATCGCATCCGGGAATCGCAATTAGCCCATCGTAAAATTGCGCTGCCACCACTGTTTCAATCGAATCCGCGATAATGTCACGCGATTGCAGCGAGTACGCCATACCGGCTGTGCCATTGGTAGTGCCATCACTCACGCCAATGGTATTAAATCGCATACCGACGAGCCCAGCGTCCTGCACACCCGTTTTGACATGTGCCGCCAGGTCATTCAGGTGCATATTGCAAGTATTGCCTTCCCACCATACGCTGGCGATACCGATCTGTGGTTTGTTCATGTCGTCCCGCGTTAAGCCGGTGCCATACAACATGGCTTGGCCTGCGCCCTGGGACTTGGGTTGAGTGATTGTTGAGCTGTACTTATTTAATTTTTGATTTTCAGATTTGCTGTCGGACATAATCGCTGAAGTCAGGCGCTTATATATAGGGGACGTTGATTCTACACGCCACCCAGTCGGTTTAGAACCTGAAATCTGCTAAAACCAGCGGCCCGCAGCCCGTAGCGGCGCGGATGCGGATGACTTAGAAGCCGTTGGTTAGTCGTTACCAGCATCCGGGTTTAGCAAACTCTCTAACAGTTTCCGGCGTTCTTCACGTCGCTGCTGCTTCGGGGTCAACGCCGGTTCGGCTGGCTCCGCCTCTGGTTCGGCACCGCGTTCACCTATTGGACGTTCAACATTCCCTTTCGGGGCCTGAGGCTCCGCTGGATTCGTTGATTCCGCTGGTGACGCAGACTCCGCACCATTCGCCGCTTGATTCTTTTGCTTTTGCTTGTTCAACAGCGCCTGCATGATCGCTTCCTGCGTCGACATTTTCTCGCCGCCTTCAATGCCGTATTTCTCTTTCAAATATTCGCCTTTTTTCTCGTCTAACTTGGATTTGGCATAACTGGAAAACAAACCGCTGACATCCGGCAAGCAACTTGGTGCCGCTAACGCGCCTTTGCAACGTACCGGAATTGTGTAGCCCTGGACTTTGGCCAGCTGTCGTCCGAGTTCACCCTGAACGCCCTCGTTAACCGCTACGCGCACAGTAAAATCCAGTGTCTGCGCCGCAAGGTCGACCGACCCATTACCGTTAAGCTCGAAGCCGGGCGCAGTCAGGCGCAGGTCGTTATTAGTCAGGAGAAAATCATTCAGATTAAAGGTGCCGGACAATCGGCCGAACTTCGTCACATCTTGTTCGCCCGCCTGAACCTCCGTTTCCGCGGCGGTCTCGGCTTGCCTTTCATCACCTTGGCGCAACATGGTGGCAACATTGTTCGCCTGACTTAAGATGCGAAGCATATCCACGCCGACCAATTCACCCTGCTCAGCCAATATCTTAATCACACCCTGGTTGTGCTGAACCCCGTTCTGTTCAGTCACATTAATGTCGACATCCAGATCACCCAGCCCTTGAAGCTGTTCGGTTACCTCGGCATCCATTAATAACTTACCAAGCTGTACCAAATCCATTTTCTGCTTAACTGACAACCGCGCCTGGTCACCTTGCTGGGTATACTGAATGTTGCCAGCCAACTTACCCTCGTACAACGCAGCGGTAGGCACGATTTCAACTTGTCCGTCAGTGGAAGCGACACGCACATCAATTTGTTCCAGTTGAATCCCACCGACAACCAAGCGATTCGCTTTGAATCGGCCATTCGCGTTCACCGCCTCAAACATCGCCAGTGGCACCGCCAAAGCTTCGCCACCGCTGACTTGCTCGGTATTTTCTGTGCTTGGTGGTAAGTACTCATCAATATTTAGTTGATCAAGCGATAAATCAAATTTGATTGCCGGCGCAGCAAAATTTGTAATGGAAGCCGAGCCAGCGAGCGTACTCTGATCGAGCTTCAGTTGGAGTTGTTTTAAGGCGGCAGAATTCGTATTTGCAGAAAAATCCGCTGCTAGACTCACCTTCTTCAACGCGTCGGCATTGCTGGGCTGATAGTCAATTTTCATGCTTTTCAACAACGCAGTTGCATCAAATGAAGGCACGCTGAGCGCCCCCGAGGCCGATGGCGAATCCATCAGATCAACGACACGCAGTCGTTCAATTTCGGCGCTCAGGTTGTTTATACTGACGAGCACGGCGGGCGCTTCGAGGCGCTGCTCAGCCAGCGTCAAATTTGCGTCCGGAATCGATACGTCGAGCGTGTGTGCACCAGCCAGGTTCACGCTCAAGCCAATCAGCGTGATGTTTTGCGCTGGCGACACTGCAATGGCATCAGTTTCGAAATGGATGACGTGCTCACCTTTGGTAATTTTTCCGTTCAACCGTTCTAACTGAGCAGCCAAGGTCTCGGTATCAACTCTGGCACGTGCACCGAGATCAAATTGAGTCGCTTCTGGGTCGCCAGACTGACTCAATTGGCCACTCAAGTTTAGGTCAGCAAGACTGTCACCCAACAGATTACCGGTGGCAAGACTTAACTGAGTAATGTCAGTCGAGGTTCCAGCCGCGCGATCTTCGAGTCGAATCGAACCGTCGGTGATACGCACACCCTGCACCACCAGTGCGACCGCTGCGGCCGGGTCAGCCGGTTTCGGTTCGCTGCCTGTCTCATCCATAAGTCCTGCGAAGCTGTCAGTGCCGTTTGCCAGCGTCACCAACCGGAAGTGGGGAGACTCAAGCACGATGGTGTCGACTTCCACGCGTTTTTTTAACAACGGCATGAACTTAACGCGCAGTTGAGCCGTTTTCACCGCCAACATATCCCCACCAATGGCGCTTGGCTGCGAAAACCGCAAGCCTTCGGTACGAATACCTAACCAGGGAAACACCGAGATAGACAGGTCGCCATCTAAGGCCAGATCACGCCCAGTTTTTTGTTTTACCAGTGCAGTTAATTCGTCGCGATAGTCGTTTGGGTCCACCGTGGACTTGATGACCACCGCGGCCACGACCAGTATCAGCACCAAGGCCAGCATTGTGCTGCCGATCCATTTAATCAGTTTGAGCATGGGTCTCTTTAGGTAGAAAATCGTTCAACGGTATGAAGTCGTACAATTATACGCCTGCCAGATGAACCAAAGATTAACCCCTGTCCATAAAGCAAGCAGACCTCAGCAGTGTTTATTTATAAGGAAATGATCACGACCTTGCCATCCTTGGTCGGAATCGCATAAAACACACTTTGGTCGATAAATTCAAACGCGCCGACATCACAGCTCGACGCCACGCGCGTTTCAGAACGCTGGTCTAAAGCCTCACATTGAGCGGCACTGGCAGTGCTAACTGCGGCGCTGTTAGCGCGTAGCGCGTGTGTCTGCGTCGGCCCACCATTGTCCGCTAGCGGAAGCAGTTTCGGGTCGCCCGATCGCGTTGCCGCACAACTGCCATCCTCGACAATACTCGCAGCATCCAGCATGGCTCCTCCACTGCAATCGCCACCAGCTGCCGAGTTAGCAATTATACTGTTGATCACCGCAAGCACACCGGACGCATCATGAACACCGCCTCCTGATCCAACCGCTTGATTGTTACTAAAGGTCACGTGTCTCAGCGTACCATCATCAGCGTCATTGTATAAACCTCCGCCCATGCCCGCCGCTGAGTTGCCCGACACCGTACTATTTGTCATTGCCAATGTGCCGCCGCTGACCCAAACACCTGCACCATCATGGCCTGCCGTGGAGCCTGCAGAGTTACTCGATACGGTAGTGCGCTCTAAGATTAAATTCGAATAATCACTGTAAATGCCGCCGCCGTCTTGCGCAGCGGAATTACCGCTCAGTGTGGTGTCCCGAAGCCACATTTCTGAGTCAATTTGCACTATCCCACCACCATTTTGTGTGGCGTCGTTTGCGCTGACGGTGGAATTAACGATCATGGTGCGTGTATAACGGGTATACATCGCGCCGCCAAACCCTGCTGTGTAGACACCTGCCGTATTGCCTGAAAACTCAGCATTTTGTAGACTCACAGTCGAGTAGACGGCCGTGGTGCCATACAGATACAGACCACCACCATCCAGTCCTGCGACGTTACCACTGATCTGGCTATCGAATAAATTGACGCCCAATTGCGGTGAATTAATGTGCATTCCGCCACCACTCATGGTGCTCGCAACATTGTTTGTGACGTTGCTGTCGGTCAGCGCTACGTCCACGTAATTCGAACCGATATACAGCCCCCCACCATGATACGAGGCCACGTTTTCCGCGATTGACGCGGTATCTAACTCAACCACCGAATGGTTGCCAACCAGAGCAATACCACCGCCATGACTGTAATTGGAGTTGTTGTAACTGACGGTCGAGTTTGACAACACCAAAGACGAGACCGTGCCCGTGCTGCTGCTGAGATAAATTCCTCCGCCTTCGTCGTCGGCCTGATTATTCGTCACAATGGAATTAGACAGTGTCAAGGTTGCCGCCGAGGGGGCATGCACCGCGCCGCCCGTGGAACTGCTACTGCCGCCGGAGAGTGTGATATCGGTCAGTGTCAGATTGTCAGCCGACAAGTAGATAACACGGGAGTTGTTGGCCGCGTCGATCGTTGCACCACTCACACTGCTGGCGTCAATCGAGACATCTTGAGTAATGGCTAATTCACCCGCGCTAAGAGTAATTGTGTTCGAGGCTGCAAACACAATGGTATCGTTCATTCCGAACGCGTCCGCGCTGCTATTCGCACAGTCGGCCGTCGCCGACCCGCTGTTAATCGTCGCGATCGCTTCTCGCAGAGTGCACAAACTGCCAGCGCCATCGTCGGTAAAACCGTTAACCTGAATCTGCGCTGCTTGCGTGACGGGCACCGTCAAACCAGCGCTGATGATCGCCGTTTGAACAGCGCGGCTCAATATTGAACGTGGCCCGCCAAAGCCTGCGCGAGACTCGCGCGTTGCCAAAAGTTGATATTTGCTCATCTACGTATGAAACTCATTT
This sequence comes from Arenicella chitinivorans, assembly GCF_014651515.1. Classification (NCBI taxonomy): domain Bacteria; kingdom Pseudomonadati; phylum Pseudomonadota; class Gammaproteobacteria; order Arenicellales; family Arenicellaceae; genus Arenicella; species Arenicella chitinivorans. The sequence continues at coordinate 442,786 of NZ_BMXA01000003.1, read as the reverse complement.
GAAAAACGTTCACCCCGTGCGCGCTGCCAGACGCACCCCCCAGATGTTGCAAACCCTCTTTGCAACACTGGCTGCTATTCTGGTTCAAGACCTGCGAACACACCCTACGACTATCACCATAGCGGATTTAATCGCATAAAACCACGGACAATGGTCTATCCCTGAACCATTGCCTGGTACGCCAATACTAACACTGAGGCGTCAGATCCGGGTAAATGCGCATGCTCGCTGATGTACCGCCGCCAAAGACGTGACCGAGGCTCACCATGATAAAGACCCACCACATGGCGAGATAAATGGTTCAGGCGCACACCCTGCTGCAGTTGTTTCTCGGCGTATTCCTGATACTGGCGCAAGACATCATCGCGTGACGGCCTGGCGCTGTCATCGTTGTACAGCGCTTGGTCGACCTGCGCCAAGATATACGGATTGGAGTATGCCTCCCTGCCCATCATCACACCGTCGACGATCTCTAGATGCTGCTGACAGGCTTCAATACTGGTGATTCCGCCATTAATAACGATATCCAGCTCCGGAAACGCGGCTTTCAGCGCGTACACCAACTCGTAATCCAGGGGCGGCACATCTCGATTCTGTTTCGGACTCAGCCCCTTAAGCCACGCTTTGCGGGCGTGCACTAAGAACACTTCGCAACCCGCGTCAGCACAAGATTCCACCAAGCTCCACAAGGCATCGCGCGGCTCCTGATCATCGATCCCGATCCGGCATTTTACCGTCACCGGTATATCCACCGCCGCCGACATCTGCCGCACGTTGTCGGCCACCACGTCCGGCGTTTGCATCAAACACGCGCCAAAACTGCCAGACTGTACGCGATCACTGGGACAACCCACGTTGATGTTGACCTCGTCATAGCCCCATTGTTGTGCTATTTCAGCGCACTGAGTCATGGCATCCGGGTCACTGCCACCAAGCTGCAGTGCCACCGGATGCTCGGCTGCGTCGAAGTCCAGAAAGCGAGCGCGGTCTCCAAACAAAATCGCTCCGGTGGTGACCATTTCGGTATACAACACAGCGTGTTTGGACATCAATCGTGCAAGATAGCGTTCGTGCCGGTCGGTGCAATCCAACATCGGCGCAACGCAGAAAGTACGGTCTATTGTAGAATTCTTCATAACGCGGCGATTGTACCAAAATCCAAGGCCAGTGCTGCACAGACGGATGGCGCCTGACGGCAATAATGCGGTAATCTACCCCTCTCCAGCGCGATTAATGGAAGCTATGAACCCTCTGATTGATGTTTATTCATTACGACCGGTCAACGTGGTCGAAGTCGTGTTCATGACGCTGTGTCTGTTCGGAATCATCCTGCTCTGGTCTAAACCTCGGTTTCGCGGTATCTGCCTGCTGTTTGGTCTCGAGATTATTTTGATGGTGTTCAACTTTTCTGAGGAAACCCAGCTATTCAGTCAGGGGTATTTGATTACGCCGGCGCTGACGCTGACCACCGGCCCGGCCTTCTACTTGTTCGTAAAACACCTCGTATTCGAGGATCATCGTTGGGCGGCCAATCAGTTAATCCATTTCGTCCCGACGTTAATCGCCTTATTCTTCACCGAGCATACAGCGGCAGTCATTGCGTTAGGGTCCATAAGCCTGTTGATTTATGGTGTGTTAGCCTACCGCTTTCTGCTGCGTTATCGGGTGGCATCTCACCAAAGTAGCGCTGCGGCGCGCGAGATGCGACTAGACTGGCTGGTAACCATCATGCTGGCATTTGCCGTGCTTGGCGTGACCGATATTGTGCGCCTGAATCTGCAATCACTGATGTCATATCCACTGGCAAATACCTGGTATTTACTGCATCAGGTTTGCGTGCTGGTGTTATTCGCAGCCCTGGCTATTCTGGCCGTGCGTCAGCCTATTCTGTTTGACGGCCTCAGTCGGTACGACACATCCGACACAACCGACAATATCGATACACAGGTATACCGTTCTCTGTTTCAAAGTATCCACCAAACGATTGTGGACCAGGCCTTGCATCGACGTCCGCGCTTATCGCTAAACGACCTAGCCGAACTGACGCAGTTGAATACCAGAGACATTTCTGCGGCGGTGAATATCGGTGCCGAACGCAGTTTCTGCGACTACATTAATCAATTACGCGTTGAGGACGTTAAGCAACAACTCGCTGCGTTAGACAATTCAACGCCCAACCTATTGAACATAGCTATGCAAGCGGGCTTTAACTCCAAATCCAGCTTTAATGCGGTATTCAAGACAGTGACTGGACTGACACCACGTCAATTTCACCGACAACTGCAACGCGAATAAGTCCAAAATCACGATTCTGGACGCTCACAGCGGGCAATTCACAGAAGCTTGGCTGGTCAATTCAACCAACGCTTCTTAGAACCATGAAATACTTATTTGTAAAACGATCACTATTCACACTCGCTTCACTACTCAGTGCACTTGTGCTGCTGCTGTGTGGCGCTATCTGGGCTGGTCAAGCCGGTCCTTCGCGCGATCTTCCACCGGTCATTAACGGCACAGCACTGGCCATTGATAACGTGTCCATTGTTAATGTGCGCACGTTGACCGTCAAACCGGACCAGCAACTGCGTCTACGTGACGGACACATTGAGGCCATTCTCCCAGCTGGCTCTACAGTTCCCGCAGGCTATCAACGTGTCGAGGGCAACCATGCCTATGTGACACCCGGTCTCATGGATATGCACACGCACATCTATGACCGCAAGGACCTGGTGATCACACTGGCGCATGGCGTGACCACGGTGCGTAATTTACGCGGAATGCCGATGCACCTGCGTTGGCGTCAGGAACTCGAAAATAAACAATGGCTTGGTGCGCGCATGCTAACCAGCTCACCCGTGTTTGACCGACCAGAACTTGCCCATGCACTGCAACAAGCTGTCCGCAATCCTGAGCAGGCGCGCGACCTGGTTCGACATTTTAAAGCTGAGGGTTACGATTCACTCAAACTTTACAATGACCTCGAACCCGCCGTATTCGAAGCCATACTGGATGAAGCCGCCAAACGCGCTATCCCGGTGGTCAAGCACGGACCCTACGCCGTGGTTTCGGACACACTGTCAGGCTTGAAGCTTGAAAAGTTGAATGGAGTTCAGTCCGTTGAGCACGTCGAAGACATCTTCCAAACCGTACTCAACTTCGAGTTTGGGCTGGAGAAATTGGACGCGTATTTACGGCAATTGGCGAATACCGACGTTTACTTGACGCCCACATTGGCTACCTTCGACCACCTGACCCAGCTCAGTGTGCATAAGGAGGCCTTTGTCGAACAACTGCCCCTCGATCAGTTCAATCCATTTTTCCGCACCCTCAATGAACACTTCGCAATCGAACGCTGGCTAACCGCGAGCCAAAAGCTGGCGGACTGGAATCTACGTGAGCGAGAATTGCTGCTGAGAATCGCCAAACGTGCGGCCGATTTGCAAGTCAAACTGCTAGTCGGCTCGGACCAAGGCACCATGTACATGCCAGCGGGGAGTTCAACTCATCATGAAATGGCCTTAATGCAAGAAGCCGGCATCGCGGCGGGGCAAGTACTTCAGGCCGCCACCATCAATGCCGCAACCGCACTGCAACTGAGTCACGAACTCGGCACAGTGGACGTTGGCAAACGAGCTGATCTAGTGCTGCTCGCGAACAATCCGTTGCTCGATGTCGAGCATTTTCGCCAACCTGTCGCCGTGGTGAAATCTGGTCAATGGTTAAACCGCGCACAACTGGCCAAGCTCATCCACACTAGCCCACCGCCGCAACATTGGTTTCCGAGTTTCGGACGGTTTTTAGAAGACCAGCTGAGCCGGGCATTCTTGTAGGCCTAGACGTAGAACATGAGCACAAAAATGCCACCCGAAGGTGGCATTTTTACGCTGCGTAGTCTTAGTCAGTTACAAGGCAGACTTAATCGCATCCACACTGTCTTTGGCATCACCGAACAGCATGCGCGTGTTGTCTTTGAAGAACAACGGGTTCTCAACACCTGCGTATCCGGTCGCCATTGAGCGTTTTGACACAATAACGTTTTTGGCATTCCAAACCTCCAGCACAGGCATACCTGCGATTGGGCTGTTGGGATTTTCCATTGCCGCCGGGTTCACGATGTCATTCGCACCAATCACCATAACCACATCAACCTTACCAAGTTCGTCGTTGATTTCGTCCATTTCCAGAACGATGTCGTAAGGCACATTGGCTTCCGCCAATAGCACGTTCATATGTCCAGGCATACGACCCGCTACAGGGTGAATCGCAAAACGCACATTGACGCCTTTGTCTCGCAATTGTTTGGTCAGATCCGACACGGCGTGTTGCGCGTTTGCCACCGCCATACCGTAACCTGGCACGATAACCACTTCTTTGGCATCGTTCATCATTTGCGCGACCTCGTCAGCTTGCACCGGAACAGCTTCACCTTGCTCACCTTCTTCAGCATCACCGCCCGTCGTCGTGCCAAAACCACCCATAATCACCGACACGAAATTACGGTTCATGGCTCGGCACATGATGTAACTTAGAATCGCGCCCGAGCTACCGACCAAGGCTCCTACCACAATCAAGAGATCATTGGAGAGCATAAAACCCGTGGCAGCCGCAGCCCAGCCTGAGTAGCTGTTCAGCATTGAGATCACCACCGGCATGTCTGCACCACCAATCGCCATCACCATGTGGATACCAAAGGCAAACGCAATGAGGGTCATCAAGATCAACGGCCAGGTACCACCGTCGTGGCCGGCTTCCAGAAACCACCAACCCAACAGAATCGAAATACCCAGCAGCGCCAAATTCAACATGTGGCGTGACGGCAGCAATAATGGACGACTGCCTATGCGGCCGCTCAATTTACCGAAGGCGACGACCGAGCCGGTAAACGTCACTGCGCCAATCAAAATACCCAAATAAACCTCGACGTTATGGATGGTTGCTTCCACGCCATAGAGCACATTGTTCGGATCAAAAAAGCTCGCAAAACCAACCAGCACTGCGGCCATACCGACAAAACTGTGCAAAATTGCCACCAGTTCGGGCATTTGCGTCATTTCAACGCGCGACGCGAAGCGTGCACCAATACCACCACCAATGACCATGGCGATTATCAACCAGCCATAGGCATCAACGCTCTTATTTAAAATCGTCGCAACAATCGCAATGGTCATCCCGATGATGCCGTACCAATTGCCTCGACGTGAAGTTTCCTGATTACTCAATCCAGATAGGCTGAGAATAAACAGAATCGCAGCAGCAATATACGCTGCAGTAATAGTTCCCATTTCCATGTTGTTACCCTCTAACCTTTATTGAACATTTTCAGCATGCGCTGGGTAACCAAAAAGCCACCAGCAATATTGATCGATGCGATCAAGATCGCGATAAATGCCAGAAAGACCACCAGCCCAGAGCCGGAAGAAATCTGCAGTAGCGCACCAACCACGATGATGCCCGAAATCGCGTTTGTCACGCTCATTAGAGGTGTGTGCAGTGATGGCGTCACGCTCCAGATAACTTGGTAGCCAACGAAACACGCCAACACGAATACAGTGAAATGACTCATAAAGTCAGGCGGTGCGACAGAACCAACGCCTAACAAAGCCAATACACCGAGTGCCATGGCACCAAAAGTCATTTTAGCTTTGCTGGCAGCACTCATTTCAGGTGCCGGCGCTGGCGGAGCAGCCGCTGGTTTTGGCGGTGGTTTAGGCGCAGCCGACAGTTTGGGTGCTGGTGCAGGCCAAGTGACTTTGCCGGCATGTGCAGCAGTGGCACCTCGGATGACGTCGTCTTCCATATTGATCACGACCTGACCATCTTTTTCAGGTGTCAAATCCGTCAACATGTGACGCAGATTTGTGGCATACAGTTGTGACGACTGCGTGGCCAAACGACTTGGTAGATCGGTGTAGCCAATAATTTTGACGCCTTTGTGTGTGACGACTTTGTTGGCTTTCGAAAGCTTGCAGTTACCGCCTTGCTCGGCGGCCAGATCAACGATCACACTGCCTGACTTCATGCTTTCGACCATGTCTTTAGTAATCAATTCCGGCGCTGGTTTGCCTGGAATCAAGGCGGTGGTGATAATGATATCCACTTCTTTGGCCTGCTCGCGGAACATGGCCATCTCGGCGTCGATGAATTCTTTACTCATGGTTTTGGCATAACCGCCCTCACCCGAACCATCTTCTTCAAACTCCAGGACCAAGAATTCGCCACCCAGACTCTCGACCTGCTCTTTGGCTTCGAGACGAGTATCGAATGCACGCACGATGGCGCCCATACTTTTAGCCGCGCCGATCGCCGCCAAACCAGCAACCCCCGCACCGATCACCAGCACTTTAGCTGGTGGTACTTTACCGGCCGCCGTCACCTGTCCAGTGAAAAATCGGCCGAAAAGATTCGCCGCTTCCACCACGGCGCGGTAACCGCCAATGTTGGCCATAGAACTCAGCGCATCCATTTTTTGCGAACGTGACAAACGTGGCACACAGTCCATCGCGATCACATTCACCTTGGCATCGGCTAACTTCTTCAGTAGCGCTTCATTTTGTGCCGGCCAGAAAAAACTGATTACCGTGGTTCCGGCAGTCAGTTTGCCAGCTTCTTCTTCGGTAACTCCTCGCACCTTCATAATGATGTCGGTGTCGGTCCAAATCGCGTCGGCTGGCACCACGTCAACGCCAGCGTCTTTGTAGTCAGCATCGCTGAATTCAGCATTTTTGCCGGCACCGGTTTCAATACGTAAGGTGTGGCCAAGTTTGAGGATTTGAGTCGCCGACTCAGGGGTCAGCGCGACGCGCTTCTCACCCTTAAACGACTCCTTTGGAATACTAATTATCATCTTTGGTTAACTCCAGTGGTGTGTCCATTAGATTTTTTTTGTGCGCAGAGTGCGCAAAGCTTGGCTGACACTGATTATACGAAGCATGTTCCGTAATACCAGAGCGAATCTGAAATCTATAACAATCATTCCCAAGGTGAATAGTTTTTCCCGCAGATGAGCACCCGCACAGCAGATTACGTATAATGGCTCGATGACTTTGCCAGACCTATCCAATGTTTTTACCCTGCTAAGCCTGCAGGACATTTTGACTATCGGCGTTAGTCTGTTGCTGATGGCGCTGGCCAAGCCTTTTTGCAGCTGGCTCAATCCTGAGGAAAATCTGACCACCCGTGTCAGCATGATGCGGCTATTGAATTTCTTGATCATCATGGCGGTGTTGACCAGCGTCTTTATCCTGCCCAAAAGCGCCTTGTTATCGCGCTTCACGCAATCATTGATCGTGATTTACTTTGCTGTCTTGTCGACGCAAGCGATTAACTATTTCGTGCGCCGACGCTTTGGCAAGGTGCGCCAAACCAATAACAAAACCACGATCTCCGATACCTACTCAAGCCGCGGATTGAGTCTATTTGTGGCTGCTGTAATCGCGATTATCGCTTTGGTCAGCTGCCTGCGCATCCTCGGTTTAAATTCTCTGCTTGAGGCCGGCGGTGCACTGGGTATCATCGGTCTATTTCTGGCCATGACCCAAGGTTCCTGGGCGCCGGACATTATCAGCGGGTTGATCATTCTGAACAGCCGCCTGTGTGAAGAAGGCGACGTCATCCAGTTTGACCTGGACGGCAACACCATTGTGGCCAGTGTGTTTAAAACCAAGTTGTTTCACACTGAATGTCTGGATTTGGCGAACAACCATCGCTTGATGCTGCGCAACGCGCGCTTGCGCGATGTTGGCATTCAAAACTTGTCACGTTTCGCCTCTGCCAAAGGGTTGCGAGAATGCTTGTTATTCAATATCGATTACCAGCACTCCAAACAGGAAGTGACCGAGATGATCATGCGCGCATTTGCCGAAATCGATCGCGTCGAAGGCTTGCGAGAGGAGCAATTCAAACCCGAAATCATGGTGCAAGAAACGGGCGACTATGCGGTGACCTGGGCGGTCTATTACTACATCAAAGACGTAAAACGCCTGCTGCGCATAAAACAGATTTTTCGCGGGCACATTCTGGCTGAGTCGGTGCGGTCGGGTATTTCACTGGCAACCCCGAGTTTGCAGAATAATGAAGTACAAATACGACCGAACGATGCGCAATAGAGGTCGACGTCTCTCCCAATCGGGCCCCAACATCCACTATAATACGCAGTTTGAATTTGCCCAGTCTGTTTAGCAACAGACAACTTAGGTTTTACTTTCATGAGCAAACCCACGCCAAACCATTTTATTCGCAGCATCGCCAAGAACGACTTGGCGAACGGCAAGCACGACTACATCTACACACGCTTTCCACCCGAGCCGAATGGCTACTTACATCTCGGACATGCCAAATCTATCTGCTTGAATTTCGGACTGGCGGAAGATCTCGGTGGCAAGTGCAATCTTCGCTTCGACGACACCAATCCAGAAAAAGAGAGCATGGAATTTGTGGAGTCAATTCGCGACACAGTGCAATGGCTCGGATTTGAATGGGATCAGCTGTGTTTTGCATCCGATTACTACGAACGCTTATACCAATTCGCACTGGAGCTCGTCGACAAAGGCTTGGCCTATGTTGATGAATTGACCCCCGACGAAATGCGTGAGTACCGTGGCACCTTGACCGAACCCGGTAAAAACAGCCCACACCGTGATCGCCCGGCTGATGAGAACCGCGCCCTATTCGAGCGCATGCGCGCTGGTGAGTTTAACGAAGGCGACTATACCTTACGGGCCAAGATCGACATGTCATCGCCCAATATGGTGATGCGCGATCCGATCCTTTATCGCGTGCGCTACGCTCATCACTACCGTGCAGGCGACGCCTGGTGCATTTACCCAATGTATGACTTTACGCACTGCATCTCGGACGCTTTGGAAGGCATCACGCACTCTCTCTGTACTTTGGAGTTTCAGGACAATCGTGAGTTGTATGACTGGATACTCGCCAACATCACGTTGGAAGAAAATCTGATTGGCGAGCGCGGCAAACTGATGCCGAAACAAATCGAATTCGGTCGCTCCAATTTGGAATACACGCTGGCGAGTAAACGTAAACTAATTCAATTAGTCACCGAAGGCCATGTGAACGGCTGGGACGATCCGCGTTTGACCACCTTGGTTGGTTTACGACGGCGCGGATACACACCGCAATCCATCCGAGATTTCTGCGCTGAAATCGGGGTCACCAAAAAAGACGCAACGATCGAGATGACGGTATTGGAAAACGCCATTCGTCACGATTTGGAAGCTACCGCGAAGCGCGTTTTTGGTGTACTGAACCCGCTGAAACTCATCATCACCAATTACCCTGAAGGTCAGTCGGAAACGTTCACCGTTAAAAATCACCCGAAAGACGACTCCATGGGCACACGCGAAATACCCTTTGGCCGCGAGATTTACATCGACCAAGATGACTTCATGCTCGATCCACCGTCTAAGTTTTTTCGCCTAGGTCCAGGCCGAGAGGTACGCCTTCGTTACGGTTATGCCGTGACGTGTAATGAGGTCATTACCGATGATGACGGTAATGTGATTGAATTGCATTGCACCTATGACCCATTAACCGCCAAAGGCCAAACCCCCGATGGTCGCAAAATCAAAGGCATTATTCACTGGGTCAGTGCGGCCCATGCTGTGGACGCCGAGGTACGCGTCTATGACCGTTTATTCAAGGAACCCAATCCAGGTGCCGCCGACGATTTTGTGGCACTTCTGAACCCAGATTCCTTACACGTATATCCAGATGCCAAACTAGAGCCGAGCATCAAAGACGCAGACCCAGAGACACGCTTTCAATTCGAACGTGTCGGGTACTTCTGTTTTGATGCGCTCGACCATACTGCCGACAAGGTAATCATGAATCGTACTGTCAGCCTACGCGACACCTGGGCCAAACACAGCGGCAAGTAACTCTGCCGAGCGCATTCTTTGCGATACTTAAAATTCGGCGGTAGCGGCCGCCGAATTTGCCCGACCCAGCAGGTTAATATCTAAAACGACCCTGCTTCGTCGCTTGTCTCTGGCGTGGCTTTTGATGTCGGCACGCTGCCTTGTTCCAGGCTTTGATTCAGCTTGGCAAGCAAATCGGTGATGCTTTGAATCAAACGCTCACCCGACGCCTTTTGTTCGGGTGAGGCATTCTCAAGTTGCTCTGCAAACTGATCCAACTCTGTGGCCAAGTCCGCGCTGCTACGCGCCAATTCTTCCACCACAGGCCCAAGCTCGTCGCCAAGCTCGTCAATCGCTTTGGCCAGTTGTTCTTCGGTGGCGGCGACGTTCACAATAGACTGAGCAACATTGTCGCCAATCGTCTTAAGCGCTGCTGCGGTGGTGCCGAGGGCATCTTGCAACTGCTGTTGAACCGCCTGCGCGTTCTGCTGAAACTCATCGCTTTTGATATAGCGCTGAAAGTCATCCACCATCACTGCCAGTTGCTCACCGCCCGCGTTGATCGCGTCACCAACAGACCAGGCCATGAGTTCCAGCATCGAATCCATTGCCTGCACACGCTGCCCAGCCTGTAATGGCTCAACCATCACACCCGAGGGATTATGTAATTCTAGCGGTGCTCCAGGCTTAATTCGATTCACCACCAATGCAGCATCGGCACTGATCATTTCAGCCGCTTCCGGCGTCACACTCATTGCAACAATACTGCCCGCGCCTTCGGGTGTGACAGTAAGCACTTCACCGACTGAAACACCATCAAACAATACTGGCCGACCTACCTCAATATCTCGCGTCTGATTGAATCGAGCGCTAACCTGAAACGGCTGCGGCGAGGTACAGGCGACCAATCCAGTCAACATCAGACATGCCACCGCAGCCCGCAAACTAATTCTCATCTTCATGCATGTTTTCCCCAAAAACTAAGGCGTCCCACCAAAGGACCCCCTCGGCGGCCTAGCGGCCACCATCAAAGTACCCTTCCCGGTACAGCTGTTCAAGGTAATCCGGCCGGTCAATAAACGGGTTTCGATTACCTTGTATTTTAGCGATTATATCATTACGACGATGCTCGGCATCGCTCGGTGGATCAGCACGATGCCACGCTATTAACATGCGAGCCTGTTTCTTGAAAATTAGCAGCCCTTGATCTTGATACTGATGCGCCATGTAAAACATCGCTCGGGCTACTTCGCCACGCACGGCTGGCGCAGGCTCGGCCATGCGGGCTCGGCTATTGACTTCAAAATCACACTGACGACCAAATTCACGCTTTTCGCCGCGTACGTCCCCGAATCGAAAACTTGAACGAGCTTGGTTCACGTCACTGCGCGATGGAAACAAATTGTGCATGTCAGACTCGATAATATTGAACTCAACACTGTTGCCACGGCATTGTTTGCGCTTGCCACACTTCAGTGCTGACGTCGCCCAAGACATCGGGAAAACATGCTCAATGTTCACTCCGCTACGCGCATCGGTTTGAAATGCTTGCTGACAATACAACGTGACGCCGTCTTGCGGGTACACATGACGCCAGAACTGCGAGCGTGCCAGCGCGTAGTCACGCTCGCTTTTTGGTGACGTGCTGTACTCAGTGGACGTAGCCTGAGTATCGAATGGTTCACAAGCGACTAACAATAGGGTGGCCGACAGGGCCAAAACCAGACGGATCATGCGCCGTGCACTCCATGGCCAGAATACAGGGCGTCGATCTGGTCTGAAAATTCACGCATCACTGCGACTCGCTTGACCTTGAGTGTTGGGGTTAATAAGCCGTTATCCACGGTCCATTCAGAATCGCTTACGGCGACTTTTCGCACCTTGGCATAACCTGGAAAGTCTTCCATCTGCGCAGCGATCTTCTGCACGAGATATTCTTGTTGCTCAGGCGTCTGCCAGTTATTCGAATCCCAGCCTCGATCGTCACAAAGCGCCACAGATAGATCGGCGCTTAAACAGACCAGCGCGGTCAGAAACGATTTACCTTCACCCAGCACTAATACTTGCTCGAATAACGGATCGCGTTTAATTGCACTCTCAATATCACTTGGCGGCACTTTTTCCCCGTTCGCCAACACCAGAATATCTTTAATTCGACCGGTTATGCGTACAAAACCATCAACATCAATAGAGGCACAATCACCCGTTCGAAGCCAACGCTCATCCCCATCGTTAACAATGACCTGTCGTGTGGCCTCCGGATTCGACCAATAACCCATCATGACATTTTCGCCTCGAACCCAAAGCTCATTGCCCTCCATTAGCTTGGCGGCGACGCCGCGCAATAGCATGCCGATGGAATCGGGTCGATTTCGCTCCAAGGTGTTTACACTCACTACCGGACTGGATTCGGTCAATCCGTAGCCTTGCAGCAACGTCACACCCAGTGAGATAAAGGTTTTGGCCACCGAAGTAGACAGGGGCGCGCCACCAACAATCACATACCGCAGTTTACCGCCGAGTTGGGCACGCACCTTGCGCGCCACCAAACGATCGGTCAATGCGTGAAGCAGTAGGCTTGGGTGCCAGCCTCGCAGGCCTTGTTGGTGCTCAAATCGACGCCAGCCGACCTCGATCGCCGTGTCAAACAGCCATTGAGCAAAGCGACTTCGATCTGCTAGGCCAGAGTAAATTTTGTTATGTACGCGCTCAAAAATGCGTGGCACAGAAATCAGCACTGTTGGCTGGCATACTTGCAAATCATCGGCAAGCTCAGGGATCGACCGATTAAACGACACCTTAGCCGCACTCATTAGCGCCGCATAATAGCCAACCGTGCGCTCCAACGTATGTGACAGGGGCAAGAATGACAAAAGATGGTCGTGCGGCGTAAGTGCCACGCTGCGCATGCCACTGTACGCGTTCGACAACATATTGCGATGTGACAGCATCACACCTTTCGGTCGACCGGTCGTACCAGACGTATACACAATGGATGCCAGGTCATCCGGTTCCGCCATACCGCGTTCAAGATGACTGCCATGCTCAGGCAACCAGTCTCCGACGAGGTGTGCTTTTCCAGTTGCCTCTCCGTCCATCACCAGCACAGTTTCAACGCAACTGACATCTTCGTCCGTTGCCGCCACAGAGTCCCAAACTTGCTGAGTTTCAAACAACACCAGACGTGCACCGGCATTGCCAATCACATAGGCCACGTTGTCAGCGCGATCCGCGGTATACAGCGGCACCACCACCAGACCCAAACGTAATGCCGCTTGGTCAAAAATCACCCATTCAATACTATTACGATAACAAATTCCCACCCGGTCGCCTTTGCTTAAACCGGCATCCCTGAACGCCACTTGCCACCGTTCAACCTGTGTAGCAATCTGTGACCAAGTATGCGGCACCCAGCGTGCCTCAGTCGGTGAAAACTGCTCGTAAGCGACTTTATTGGGACTGCGTCGTACTCGCTCACGAAACAACTGATCAAGGGTGGCCGCATCATGGCAATTGATGATGTCCAGCCCTTCATGCTGGGTCAGTGCATCGTCTGGATGCTGGAGGTAAATTTTGGGACTAATAACAGACACGACTCTAAAATCAGGGTAATAAATGGCTTGGGCCTGCATCCTATCTTAGCGTGCTTGCTGTTGACGGTCACGGTTTATCTCTATTCATAACGATCATGCTCAATATAGATGCACAATTGCAGCTTACCAGCGCACCAAGATTGTGCTAAATTACGCCACTCTCCGCAGTGAGGCGGCCATTTTCGGTTCGCTTTTCCACATTATTTAGCATTACAACCGGATAGCAAAGGCGAGGATTATGCGACTCATTCTTCTTGGTGGACCAGGTGCTGGCAAAGGTACACAAGCCTCATTTATTACCGAAAAATTCGGTATCCCGCAGATTTCAACCGGCGACATGCTGCGCGCGGCCGTAGAGGCAGGCACCGAGCTTGGTAAAGAAGCCAAGAAGATCATGGATGCCGGCAAACTCATTTCAGATGAAATTATCACCGGCATGGTGAAAGAGCGCGTACAGGCAGCTGATTGTGCTAATGGCTATCTACTCGATGGCTTCCCACGCACCATCCCACAAGCCGACGCGATGCGAGAATTTGGTATTGACGTAGACTTCGTGGTCGAAATCAGTGTTGACGATGCCGAAATCATCAAACGCATGAGCGGGCGTCGTGCGCACTTAGCGTCCGGTCGCACATATCACGTTTTGTACAACCCACCCAAAGTAGAAGGGCTAGATGACGTGACTGGCGAACCACTGGTTCAACGCGATGATGATCAGGAGGAAACCGTCCGCAAACGCTTAGATGTGTACCACGCGCAAACCGAACCCTTGATTGGCTACTATCAATCCTTTGCTGCGAGCGGCGAAGAGAACGCACCACGTTATGTTCAAATCGAAGGGGTTGGTAGTGTTGAATCGATTCGTCACAATATCCTAACGGCCTTAGAGAGCAAGTAGTTCCACGCGATCTATAGTCAAAAAAAGGCCATCTCATGATGGCCTTTTTTATGTTTTCTGTTCTGCTAAAAACGCGCTAGCTTAAATAGCGGATTATGTCGTCTGACTCATACATCCACTCAACCTCACCACTCTCATGCTCGATACGCAGGCAAGGCACCTGAGTCTTACCGCCTCCAGCCATTAAAGCCTGCGCATGCTCTGGAACCGAGGTGCTGCGCAATTCCAGCTGCATGTCTTTATGCTGCAAAAACGTCAGGACTTTCTGACAAAAATAACAGTACTTACTGTAGTACAGCGCGAGTTGTGGCTTCATAAATAACGAGTGCTCGTAGTTAGCAGATCAGAAATTAACCTTCTTTCTTAGAGGTCGGTGCTGGCGTTACTTCCAACAACTCTACTTCGAAAATCAAGGTTTGATTTGGGCCGATTGATGGTGGCGCATCAAGACCGTAAGCCAATTGCTCAGGAATCACCAGACGAATTTTGCCGCCTTCTTTGACCAACTGCAAACCTTCCGAGAATCCAGGGATCACTGCGGCGACGGCAAAGCTAGCTGGTTGGCCACGCTCGTACGAGCTGTCGAATTCGGTACCATCAATCAGTTTGCCAACATAGTGCACTTTAATGACGTCGTCTGCGGTTGGTGTTTTACCTTTTCCCGCACGAATAATGTTGTACTGTAGACCGCTTTCAGTGGTTTTAACGCCTTTGGCTTTGGCATTTTTAGCCATAAACGCTTTGCCTTTTTCACTGTTCTCTTGGCCTTTCGCTTCGAGCTCAGCACGTGCTTTTTCCGCTTCAGCTTGCATCGCTTGCTGGAACGCGATTTGTGCTTGCTGCATTTCTTCTTGCGATAAGCGTGGCTCGATGCCAGCCGCCGCGTCTTGGATGGCGGCAGTCAACGCTTTCACATCAATCTTCTGGTCGATCCCCTGCCCGACCAAGTTACTCCCAATCTGCATGCCGAAGGTGTAACCCAGCTTTGCTTCCTCTGTGGTGAGATCAACTTTGTTTTTTGTGGTCCATTTACTTTCTTCTGCGAATGCAGAGGTCGCCACAGCCATGCTGGCGCTGACAACCAGGGTCGACACACCAGCACTGGTGGCGATTCGTTTCATTAAGCTCATTACTTAGTTTCTCCTATAGGGTTATTTGTCTTGCGGCTTATCAGCCTGCGCATCGAACAGTTGTTTTTGTTCCACTTCAGTACCAAACTGTTCAATAAAATCCTCAAGTGGCATCACCGTTTGCGCTTTGCTACCAAAACGCCGCACAGCAACGGTGCCTTCCTCGGCTTCCCGCTTTCCTATACATAGGATTGCTGGAATTTTTTGCAAGCTGTGCTCCCGTACTTTGTAGCCAATCTTTTCGTTGCGCAGATCCACTTCGGCGCGCAAACCTGCGTTGCGTAATGCGTTAGCGACTTCAACAGCATAGTCATTAGCGTCGGTAACAATCGTGGCGACCATGACTTGTTGTGGCGCTAACCAAGCCGGTAACGCACCAGCGTGCTGTTCAATCAAGATACCCAGGAACCGCTCAATCGACCCTAAAATAGCGCGATGCAACATAACGGGGACTTTTTTGGAACCATCCTCCGCCACGTATTCAGCATCCAAGCGCTCCGGCATTGAAAAGTCGACCTGCATGGTGCCGCACTGCCATACTCGGCCAATACAATCTTTCAAAGAAAACTCGATTTTGGGCCCGTAGAAAGCGCCTTCGCCTGGCTGCAATTCCCATTCGATGCCGTTATCGTTCAGGGCCTGCTCCAGCGCCTGCTCAGCACGATCCCAAACCTCGTCCGATCCAACGCGCTGCTCCGGACGCGTCGACAACTTATAAATTACTTCATCAAAGCCAAAGTCCGCATACACTTCATGCAAGAAATCGATAAACGCTTTCACTTCCGACTGGATTTGCTCTTCAGTACAAAAAATGTGCGCATCGTCCTGTACGAAGCTGCGTACGCGCATAATGCCGTGCAACGAACCCGACATTTCATTACGGTGGCAAGAACCGAATTCCGCCAACCGCAACGGCAAATCACGATAGCTTTTCAAGCCCTGATTGAATACCTGCACGTGGCACGGGCAGTTCATGGGCTTAATGGCGTACATACGCTCATCATTCGTTAACGTAAACATGTCATCGCCGAATTTTGAAGCATGACCGGACTTTTCCCAGAGCGAAATATCCACCACCTGCGGTGTTTTGATCTCTTGGTATCCATGTGCATACTGTTTGGCCGCCATATATTGCTGTACAGCTTGATACACCGCCCAACCTTTCGGGTGCCAAAACACACTGCCTGGTGCTTCGTCCTGTAGATGGAATAAGTCCATCGCTTTACCCAATTTACGATGATCGCGTTTTTCCGCTTCTTCCATTCGGCGCAAATACGCTTTAAGTGCTTTTTTGTCTGACCAAGCCGTACCATAAATACGCTGTAGTTGCGCATTATTCGAGTCACCCCGCCAGTACGCGCCAGCCAATTTGGTCAATTTGAAGCCATCACGCAGAATGCCGGTTGAGGGCAGATGTGGACCACGGCAAAGGTCTAAGAAATCGCCTTGGCGATACACCGTAATGGTCTCGTCTGCGGGCAAATCAGCAATAATTTCAGCTTTATAAACCTCACCGATGCGCTTGAAATACGCGATTGCTTCATCACGATCCCAGACTTCGCGCTCAATGGTTTCATTACGCTTTACGATGTCGCGCATGCGCGCCTCAATCGCTTCCAGATCATCTGGTGTAAAGGGCTCGTCACGGGCAAAGTCATAATAGAAGCCATTCTCAATTGATGGTCCAATCGTGACTTGCGTCTCGGGATACAGTTCCTTTACTGCTTCGGCCATCACGTGCGCAGCATCATGGCGCAGCACATCCAGACCCTCTTCTGAGTCACGCGTGATAATCGACACCATTGCGTCGGTATGGATGTCGCGGGTTAAATCCCACATCTCGCCGTTCACTTCAATTGCCACTGCATTACGGCGTAAGCCGCTGCTGATGCCATCGGCGATGGTTAGTCCAGTCACTGGGCCATCGAATTGTTTAACAGCCCCGTCCGGGAAAGTAATTTGTATCGACATGTCGCTCGGGTCGCTATATTCTGTAGTGAGCATTCCGCTCTGGTGTTAGTTTACGTCCAGACCATTCGAATTCAGTCTGCATTACGGTTTGTTACTGTTTGAACCGTCTCATGCTTCGCCAGTCAGCCGGAAATGCACTCGAATTCGCGCAGCTCGGCGCACAGCACCTAGGCAATGGTCGTATTCCATCAATGCAGCTAGGCCAGCGGTGTATTGTATCGAAACCAACAGAAAACGAAACCATTAAACCGCAATAAGCCCCCGTGCGTTCGAGGCCGGTTGCGTGCACACAGTCAGACACTATGAATCAACTTACCCTGACCCGACCTGATGATTGGCACTTACATTTTCGGGACGACCAATTCCTGCTGGAAACCGTACCCGCGACGGCCCGCTGTTTCGGCCGTGCCATCGTAATGCCTAACTTGGTACCGCCGGTGGTGAATGCCGAACAAGCACTGGCCTACAAGCAGCGTATTCACCAAGCTACGCCGACAGACAGCAATTTTGAACCACTGATGACGCTATACCTAACCAATCGAACCAGTGGCAACGACATCATCGAGGCCAAACAAGCCGGGATTCCTGCCGCGAAATTGTATCCAGCCGGTGCGACGACTAATTCGGACGCCGCAGTTAAAGGCATCGAAGCACTGTATCCGGTGTTTGAGGTGATGAGTGAACAAGGCATGCTGCTATTGATTCATGGCGAGGTAACGGATGCGCATATCGATATTTTCGACCGGGAGAAAGAATTCATTGATACGCATCTGGCGCAAATTCACCAGCGCTTCCCTGCACTGAAAATTGTATTCGAGCACATCACAACCGCAGACGCCGCAGATTTCGTGCTCGATTCGGCGACCACAATGGCGGCTACGATCACGCCACAACATTTACTGTACAACCGAAACGATTTACTGGTTGGCGGAATTCGCCCACATAATTACTGCTTGCCCGTATTAAAACGAAACACACATCAGCAGCGCTTGCGCGATGTGGTTGCATCCGGCTCCAACAAGTTCTTTCTAGGTACCGATTCAGCACCACACACACAACACGCCAAAGAAACGGCCTGTGGCTGTGCGGGCTGTTACAGTGCTTGGAGCGCAATTGAACTTTACGCCCAGATTTTCGACGACCTCGGCGCACTCGACAAACTTGAAGGGTTTGCGGCTCATCATGGGGCAGATTACTACGGCCTCGCACGCAACAACGACACAATTACCTTAGTCAATGAACCTTGGACGGTGCCGGAAATTATTGATTTGCCACAAGGCGGACACATCGTGCCTTTTTACGCGGGACAAGAACTACAATGGAAATTGGCCTAAAGGCCATTAAAAATCCTGTTTAATTGTTGTTTAATAAAGAACATTCGGCAAACCTCCTACCGAACGACTCAAGTTTGCCATGTCTATAAGCTTAAAAACCGGATCGATCAACGACGATTTTCGCATCAAAAGAGACCTGATTCGGGGGGCATTGTGCTACCGGAACCGGTCTCGTGCACTACCTAACCAATAACAAATAATTACCGGAACTGACACTATGGCCGAACTTTTTACACTGGGGAACTTAGTCGACCTGCTTTTACTTATCATGCTACAAGCCGTGCTTGGGTTTGACAATTTGCTCTATATTTCGCTCGAAAGTAAACGTGCACCACTTGAAAATCAACGTGCCGTTCGATTCTGGGGTATCGCCATCGCGGTCGCCCTACGCATCGTGCTGCTCTTTTTATTGCTCAACGTGATCGAAGCGTTTCAGAACCAGTTATTTGCCATCACGTGGGACGGTGTCATTACTGCGAACTTCAACTTACACGCCATAATCGTACTGTTTGGTGGTGTATTCATCCTTTACACCGCTATGAAGGAAATTCTGCACATGATGACTCTGGAAGAAATGGATAATCAGTCACGCGACGGCAAGTCTGTTTGGTTCGTGGTTTTCTGGATCGTGTCCATGAACGTGGTGTTCTCATTTGATTCCATCTTGAGCGCCATGGCAATCACCAAAGTCTTCCCAATTATGGCAACCGCGATATTGATTGGCGGCTTGCTGATGATTGTGTTGGCCGATACCGTATCCGAGTTCCTGACCAAGAACCGAATGTACGAGGTACTTGGCTTGTTTATTCTGTTCCTGGTCGGCGTCATGCTGCTGTCGGAAGGCGGGCATCTGGCGCATATGAAGTTATTTGGTAACGAAATTACACAGATGTCTAAGACCACGTTTTACTTCGTATTGTTTGTGCTTGTGGTGAGCGACATCGTGCAAAGTCGGTATCAAAAGAAGTTAAATCTGGCTAAGGCGAGTGCTTTGGCTGGCAAAAATTAAGATTTTGATAATTATGTCGAAAAAATGTTGATTATCTCGCGCGACATTGTTTGACAGCATGGTAATTAGGCAACTTAGTGCTATTATGATGCAAGCAAATTGCGTAATGAAAACAACAACAAATATTGAAAAACTAATAGGGTAACCGTAGGAGGCTGTATGTCAGAAGACACCCCCAAACAATCAGTACTCGTTATTTCAGCGGACACAGCCGTTGTCGAGGCCATCGTAGGTGGCAATACAAGCGATCAAACATTTTCCGCACGCGAATCGGTCCAAGCGGCCCTGAGTGAGCCAAGTCTGTTTGAAAATAACGCCATCGTCATTTTTGATATCGACAGCGCGGGCGACAAAATCAGCGATGCGATTGATCAAGCGATCAAACTTAAGCAGAATGATCCAACTCAGGTATTAATGCTGGTTGGTGAAAAAGAACAGCTTAATGATATTCTGAAGTCGAATATCCAGCCATTGGTGTATCGAGCCTTTAATAAGCCGGTTAGTCCAAATCAAATTTTCTTAGCATTTAAATCAGCCCATGCATTGCACGGTGAGTTAGTTGAAAAGCAAGCTGCCGGCGAAGACATCATGATGGTTGGCCCTGCTGAGAATCGCGCGAGTGTGGATTCTTTAGCTGAGCAACGTAAGACAAATCCAGCGATTTACGCAGCGGTGGGACTGTTGGCACTGGCCGTAGTTGGCTTCTTAATTTTCGGCGGTGGCGGCGAAGAAGAAGATACGTTGGTTATAGATACACCGACTGAAGCGCCTCAAGTTATTGAGGATATCGAAGCAGATACGGTGTCGATTACCAATGAGTTAAACCAACAAGCAGCGACTGCATTGCTGGAGGGTCGATATGTATCCCCACAAGGAGATAACGCGCTCGAGTACTATGACCGAGTTCTGGAGATTGATCCGTACGACGCAACAGCCTATGAAGGTCGTAAGACAGTGGCTGAGGCACTCCGAACGAACTACCAAACCTTGGTAGCAGATGCAAAGTTTGACGAGGCCCTTGAGACCATCGAAGCATTACGCAAAATCGACCCACTGAACATCGAAAACGATAAACTCAGTGACGATCTGGGTAAGTCCATCACCGCCCACGTCAAGCAAGTACGTGCCACCGGCTCGGAAGACGAGATAGCACAAACGGCGGCCGTTCTAGAACGACTAGACAGTGACGTTGAAGGCTCCAACTCAGCCGCGCAAGCCTTAAAAGCGGAACAAGCACTGATCGCCAAAATCGACGATGCGCTGTCTAAAGGCAATCTGATTCCACCTGCGAAAGGCAACGCCTACCAACTGGTGTCAGACGGTCTGAAAGGTAATAAAATCAGTAAGGCTAACTCTGAACCACGCGTGAAGGAACTGAGTGCCAAACTTTTACAGATGGCCAATGAAAAATTTGCCGCCGATGACCTCGAAGAAACCGCGAAGCTCTCAGCGCTGGTTAAGCGTCTGAACGTGGATCGTCAAGGTCTTGCCGATCTGACTAAACGTGTTCAAGCCAAACAAGAGGAGATTGCCAAGGCCGCGGCTGAAAGCGCAAAACAAGCCTCTGCGCCAGTGGCGGAAACGAAACCAGAACCACCAAAAATCGTGCCCGCGAAAGTGATCAGTCGCGCACCACCACGTTACCCTTCTCGAGCACTTAAGAATGGTCAGGAAGGCTGGGTACAGGTTGCTTTCTACGTAAATACTGATGGCGTGCCTGAAGACATCACCGTCAAGGCGTCCGAGCCGGGCAGCACATTCGATTCTGCGGCGGTGAAATCAGTCGAAAAGTGGCGTTTCTCACCAGCGCGCAATCAAACCACTGGATTGCCGGTACGTAGTACCCAAATCACCACCAAAGTGCAGTTCCGTCTCAATTAGTACCGGAACATGTTGAGTCCACGTCATGTCGTGGACTCAACTACGACAGCACTATGCCCGGCGAATTCGGGCAATTAAATCCAACGTGGAGGCGTCAAAACCCTCCGCGTTTTTTTGTACCTCCGAATCCGGAGTCATGGCATCAAGCATCGGGTTCACCTGCTTTGCTAGCCGTTTTCCCAGCTCCACTCCCATCTGATCATACGAATTAATATTAACCAACACGCCACCACTAAAGGTTCGATGCTCGTAAAATGCTAAGAGAGATCCGAGTGTTGCCGGAGTTAGCTGAGACAGCAGCATCGTGGTCGAGGGACGCTCGCCGGAGAATATCTTCGCCTGCTTGGTTAACTCAGTAAGGTGCTCTTCTGCATGCAGCTCATTGACCTTGGCAATGTCTTGTCCCGCCAGTAACGCCGCTGTCTGCGCCACACCGTTGGCTAACAACTCCTGATGATGCGCATTCAAGTCATGATCCGCTTTGGCAACCAGAATAAACTCCGAGGGAATGAGTGCAGTGCCCTGATGCAACATTTGAAATACTGAATGTTGCACATCGGTTCCGACACCACCCCAAATTACTGCCGAGGTTTCCTGATCAACTGGGCTGCCATCAAGTTGTCTATCCTTACCATTACTCTCGGTTTCAAGTTGTTGTAAATAATCAACCAATGAGCGCAGACGATGATCGTAAGCAAATATCGCTCGCGATGTGGCCTGCATGAAATTCGCATAGTAATGATCCAGTGCCGCAGCAATAAAACACACATTCTCCGCCGGCTCGGCGTGATAGAAGTGCCTGTCCATTTCCGCCGCACCGGCGAGAAACTGTTCAAAATCCTCTATGCCAAAGACCAACGCCGCGGAGAGTGACACAGACGACCAAACCGAATAGCGTCCGCCCACCCATTCAGGGAATGACACGATATTAGTGTTTGGTATCCCGTAGTTAACCGCGTTTTCAGGAAAGGCAGTGACCGCGTAAAAGTGTGTTAACGGCTCATCAACGCCTTGCGCTCGAAACCAGTCAGCAACCGAATCAATATTTTGCAAAGTTTCGGCGGTGGTAAAGGTTTTTGAAACACCAATAACCAAGGTACTGTCAGCGTCACACACGTCCAGCGCGTCAACTAATTGGTGAGCATCGATGTTACTTATAAAGTGGATTTTCACCTTAGGGTTAACACCGCTTAAGGCCTCGTAGATCAACTGTGGCCCAAGCGCCGAACCGCCGATACCAACATGGATTATATTGCGTATCGGTGTCGAACGGCGAGCTAGGTCAGCTTGTATATCATGGTATTGCTTGATCAACGCATCACGCGCGCTCTGCGCCTGGGACAATGTTTCTGGTAAGGCCATTGCAATCCCCTGATTTCGCGGGTCTCGCAGTAAGGTGTGCAACACTGAACGGTCTTCCGTGACATTGACTCGCTCGCCAGCAAACAATGCATGGCGTTTGGCTTTGAAATCGATTTGAGCGGCATAATCGGTGTACGTATTCAGCAACGCATCATCGATGTGAGTTTTACTAAAATCAAAATGGATATTAGCGATATCAAACGATGTATGAACCACACGTTCCTGGTCTGAATCAAACTTGTGTTTGATTCCATGAACGAGATCTTGTTTCGCGTGTTCGGATAACGCGTTCTTAATAGCTGGAGCAATAGAAGTGCTAGGCATATCAAATCCTTGAGACTGTGATGAAGCGCATGTCGCCAGAGCGAGCTGCGAGATTTTAAAAAGGAGCGAACGAGATTGTATTGCATCTCCATCCTTGGAGAAAGAAAACAGGATTAGTTAACCGAGGTTATTTTGCCTGTTGCATACTAAACGCGGTATCAAGCATACGATTTGAGAATCCCCATTCGTTGTCATACCACGCTTGTACTTTAATCAAATTACCGGTAATGCGTGTTTGTTCGATATCCACCACGCAGGAACATGGGTTGTGATTAAAGTCGACTGACACTAATGGCGCTTCACTCACCTCGAACACGCCGGCACGATCTTGCGCATACGCGTCAAAAATCTTACTGACCTCCGCGAGACTCGCTGATTTCTCGGGCACGAATGTGAAATCAAGCAAGGACACATTAATCGTCGGGACGCGTATCGCTACTGCGTCCAACTTGCCGTCTAACTCTGGGATCACTGCACCGATCGCCTTGGCGGAGCCAGTACTGGTTGGAATCATTGAATAATTTGCTGCACGACCGCGACGCTTATCTTTATGGTATGAATCAATTAAATTTTGTGTATTAGTGTACGCATGGACAGTGTTGGCCAGACCCTCTTTAATTCCGATTGAATCGTGCATCGCCTTGGCTATCTGGGCCAGGCAATTAGTAGTGCACGATGCGTTCGAAACCAATTTATCGGATGCTGTAAGGATATTTTCATTGACCCCGTAGACAACGGTTGCATCTAAGCCTTTACCTGGCGCCGAAACTAAAACTTTGTTGGCACCAGCAATAAGGTGCTTGCCTGCTAACTCTTTGGTCTTGAAAATCCCGGTACATTCAAAGACGACATCAATTTCCAAGTCCTTCCACGGCAATTGTTCTGGATCGCGCTGCGAATACGCCAGTACCTTTGCGCCATCGATCAATAACGCGTTTTCGTCGAACTCGATTTTATGATTAAAACGCCCGTGTGTCGTATCGAACTGCAGAAGGTGGGCATTTGACTCAATTGGCGCTAAATCATTAATCGCCACGACCTTGATCTGATCGGTTAAATCCCGTTCGTAAATTGCACGAACAATATTACGCCCTATTCTTCCAAACCCATTAATCGCTACTCGTAACATCCCGAAATCCTCTTATATTACTGGTTACTGATGCAACAGTACTCAATGTACCCGGTCAGCACAAGGTTTAAGGCAAACATAAAAAAGCACGCAGAGCGTGCTTTTTTAGTACTCGTTATTTGAGTAACGACAATCGCTTAACCACCTTCGGTCATAGATATCGTTGGCAAATCAACATTCGCTGACTTGATGCCATCGACCGCTTGGATGATGGTTTTGGTTTGTGCTTTTGGGTCTACTCGAACCACCACATTTGAGTCAGGACGTTCCGCCTTCAAACGGGTTACAGTCGACTTAATGGCACGATAATCCACCACATTCCGCTCAATCGTAATTTCATTCAATTTATTGATTTCAACTACGATCGGCTTTGGTGCAGTTGGATCAGGCGGCTCATCAGTTTGAGGCGGCTTGTTAAGATCAAGCCCCGATTCTTTTACAAAACTGGCAGTGACGATAAAGAAAATCAACATGATGAACACCACGTCCAACATAGGCGTGATGTCGATATCGGTTTCTTCCTCGTTATTAGCTTTACCCAGACGTTTCATAGTAATTTCCTCTGTAACGCTTAACGTTGACCTTCATACTGCGCAGCAATCAAGCCAGCCGCATGTTCTTCTAACATATCCTCGACACGCTTAGCACGTGTTGATGCTAACCAATGTGCAAACACAGTTGGGATTGCAACCACAAGACCCAGAACCGTGGTAACCAAGGCCTGCGATATACCGCCGGCCATAGTTTGCGGATCACCTGCACCGTAAAGCGTGATAGCCTGGAAGGTCTGAATCATACCAGTTACCGTACCCAAGAGACCTAACAACGGTGCCACGACGGCAATGATCTTGACGAACATGATCCACGCATTGAGCTTCGGAGATTCTTTGAGCATCGCTTCGCCAAGCTTCAATTCCATGGTCTCCGGATCGGTATCTGGATTGTCTTGATACACTTTTAGAACGCGACCCAACGGATTGCCAAGCGAAGGCTTTTTCAGGTTACGAGCCTGCTTACGAACACGACCTTCAACGCCCATTAATACCAGAATTCTAAGCGCGGCGATTAACAATGCCAAAATACCCAAGGCGATAATAATGTAACCAATAATGCCTCCCTCATTCACCTTCTCGCCCAATGTTGGCGCTTGCACCAAGGCCGCCAACAAAGCACCCTTAGTCGGGTCTAATTTGAAAGGTGTCACACCGGCATTGGCATTCTGTAAATTCTGTGAATAGGTATTAAAATCACCCGGCATTTTGCGTTCGAGTGCAACAAAACCAAGACCATCAGAATATTGCAGAATGTCGTCACCCGCGACGGCGTTAAATACACCAACACGCGTCACCTGCATTTCACGTTCTTCGTAGATTGGAATGTCTCTACCTTCTTCGTTCTTCAGACGGTTACCCTGCTCGTCCTCTTCGTAGCCAACGATATGCTTTACCGGTGCCGTGTACTGAACAATCTTGCCCTGTTCAGTCATCTCATTCTGTAGTTGAAACCACAGATCTTCGATCTCTTGGATCGATACCAAGTCTGTCAGGCTTGCCATCTTCGCAACCATTTGGCGCAGGCTTTCTGCGCGGTCCGGATACTGGGCACTGATCAGAGATGACTTGTAGGACTCTTGTGCTTCAGACGCAGATAGCTGAATAACACCAAACAACTGCTTAAGATCACCGAGTTCTCGTGCGAGCTCGGTTTGCAATTCCTCGATCTTAACTTCATTTTCTTTAAACTGGCGATCCAAGTCATCGCCAATTCGTTCTTGGCGAACACGCTCATTGCGCATTGCATTTAAACGACCTTGTTGTTTACTTCGTTCCGCCTTAAATTGATTTTCACGTGCTGTATTCGCTGTTCGCTCTCGCGAAGCGGCAGTTCGTGTAGCATTCAAGATACGATCAATATTCAGCGCTCGGGTCGCATTACTTTCTTGCGCATACGTTGGCGCAGTCCCTAAGAGCACAGCGAAGGCCATGGCAATGGTCACAAATGGCTTTACTACTCGGTTTTTCATAGACGTATTTCTTCCGACTGGCTGAATAGCATTTTTCTGTAGAGTAAGCGTCTTGTTAAATCGCCTCCGGTGCTCTCGTTGGCAACACCATCAAATCTTTAACATCCTTGCCCTGAGTCATGCGGATAGCATCTGTAATCCCGGCGTTATGAGAAGAATCGAGCGGTTTCCACTGCTTATCGCTAACATCCCAATAGCCAGCTTGTTGCCCATCTGTAGTCAGGTAATACAGACCCGAACGACCAACTTGCAGGATATTCACGGCGAGCTTACCGCTCGGTAAATCCAACTCCTCAGTGAAAACATCAATTGAATTTCCGTATGCACTTTCAGTTGAGTACGCCTCAAGCACCTGGCGGAATCGTTCTGCCGCCGAAATATTGGCATTAGTCAGATAACCCTTAATACGTTTAACACGCGCACGTCTTTCATCCAACTTGAATGGAATGTCGGCATCGATGAACCGCTCCAAGCCATCAATCATGCTCAGCATCAAAGGTACGATTTGGCGCTCGATCTGCGACGCGTCCTCTATCGAACGCTCAAGCTTTTGCATCGCTACGACCTGCGCATCTAAGGTGCGGCGCATACGATCGTTAAACTTTTTCAATACTTCGACGTTTTTGCGTTGTTGCTGATACTGCGCGACCGTTTTTTCTGTTTGCTCAGAAATCGCGTCAATTCGCTTTTGTGATTCAGCACCGGCACGCTGGCGACTAAGGCCGCTGTTTAAAATGTCGTCGGTTTTATCTGCTTGGGCAGTGATTGGCATCACTGCGGTAAGCACAAGCGCCAACCCGACGACACCTCGGTTTATCACTGATTTCAGTACTACTGTACCCATATCAAACCTCTTAAAGAGACCAAACTATTGTTGGTTTTAATTATTAGATCGGTCGCCTGACTCTAATGCACAAGCGACCATGACGGCTTAAGTTACTGGTTCTACGCTGGTATCAATTTCTTGAATTGGCGCTTCCAACTCACGAATTCGAACCACTTCAGCTTTCACATAAGCAATCCAGTTACGCGCATCTTTTGACACTTGCTCGTAGTTTGTTGCACGTTGGAACGTGGCTTCAGCTTCGTTAAATTGCTTCTGCTCAAACTGCGTTAGACCTAAGCTAATATAAGCCGCACCAGTATTTTGTAGACCACCTTTATTGATGGCCTTTTTGAGTGCGCTTTCGGCTTCGCGCCAGCGATTCAATTGAATCAGCGACACACCCAGCTGGTTATATAGCTTGCCGTCTTTTGACAAACTAGCGGCTTTTTCCAACGGGGAAATTGCTTTTTCATACTCACGAGCAGCGAACAAGGCCTGCGCATAAATACGGTTGTTCTTGAGATTATTTTTCAGGGTACCGTTACCGATCCCTTTTTCCATAATCTGTGCGGCTGAGTACGGGTTGTCTTGACTCATGTTCAACTGCGCAAGCGCAACGATTTCTGACTCTGAACTAAGCAGGTTTTGATCGTACATCGCTTGATACATGGCAGTCATACGTGCCTGATCATCCAACTCGTTGTAAACGCTGGCCATCGAAAGCAAATAGCTCTTCTTAGGATAGTACTGAACGAGCTGTTTCAAAACAGGCAGCATTTTTTTGTAGTCGTTCTTCTGACGATAGATCTGACTTAGTAACTGCAGCCATCCCTCTTTGGGCACACTACCGACGGCTTCGTACTTGGAAATACCTTTTTGCACATTCGGCAACGCGGCGTCATAGTTCTTCAACATATAGTGCGCTTGGCCTACTAGCATATAGGCATCCGCGGTTGGGTCTTGTTGAGTTTTGAACCAACGCTCGGCGTAGGTTAGGGCTTCCCGATAATTTTCCTGCGAAAATAGAACCTGGGCAATCACATACAACATCTGATTGTAGAACCCGTCAGGTATGCCATCGCGTGTCGCGATTACCTTCTTAAATTCTCTCAGCGCGCAGTTCAGATTGTCCTGCTCAAAACAGATATTGCCGCGATAATTGGCCAGGTATGCTTTTTCGATGTTGTTTAGGTCCGGCTCAGATGCCAGCTTGTCCAGCAACTGCTTGGCTTCGGAGATCTTCTTCTCTTCGAAAGCCGCCTGGATTTTCTCAAACGCTTTAACGTTCTTTTGACGAATAGACTCAACACGCTTGGTTTGTCGCTGTGAACTTTCACCTTCTTGCGCGACCGCGGATTGCACACCGACAAAGGAGGCTTCAGCCGCCAGAATCAACGACACCATAAAGGTCGCGGATAATGCGCTTTTCATGATCGGTTTGAGTTTTTCAATAGCTTTCATAATATCACCTCGCTGGGCGATGATTGCCAGATCAAATGACCTTAACAACCACCTTCCATTTCAAATTTCACTCGGATTTCGACACCTGGCACATCGACTGGTTTGCCACCGACTTGACGTGGTTTGTATTTGTACTTAAGCGCTGCTTTTTTTGCCGCACCTTCAAACATTGATGAGGTACTGGCAATCACTTCCGGATCGCGAACCGTACCACTAGAAGTCACGGTGAATCGCAGATCAACAGACCCACACAAGCCGCGCTCAGCCGCACGTCGAGGGTAGACCGGTGGTGGACGAAAGATTGGAAGGTATTCGCCGTCATTCGAGTTAAACCCTTTTAAATCACGATTAATACCAACTTTGACCGCACCAAAGGCGAACTCGGAATTGATATCAATACGATCCGCCACGATTTTCACATCCGGCGTATCAGGTTGCTCTTGTACTTCATCCGGACGTTTGGGCTTGGCAGTGATGGTTTCGACTGATTCATCTTCTGGATTGTATTTAAAATCCGGCAGTTTGAATTCAGAGGCTTCTTCCAATGTAGGCTCATCCATTTTGATGAGCGCGTACATACCGATAATCAAACCCAGCGTCACAACTACGGCGATCAAAAATGATGGTATAGATCTAAGCATGGTTACTACTCCGATTTGGTCGAGACAGTTGGTAACGGTATTCCCGCCTCTTTCAGCGCGTCAACCACTTTCATCAAGGTCTCGGCATTTGACTCAATGTCAGCCTGAACGATGACTTCACCGTCTGGTGTCTCTGCCCGCATGCGCGCAATGTTTGCTTTGATTGCTCGTGGATCGATTACCCGCTTGTCCAACCAGATATCATTATTTTCATCGATAGCCAATAGGATGGATGCTTTGGGATGCTTTACCGCATTCACAGCTTCCGGTTTGGTAATAGTGGCACCACTTTGCTTAATAAAGCTTGCTGTCACGATGAAGAAAATCAGCATGATGAAAACGACGTCAAGCATCGGCGTAATGTCGATCTTGGCATCTTCTTCCTGTCTGTTTCTTATTCCTCGTCTCATTTACTTTTCTCCCAATTTATAGGGTATAAATTCTTGGCTCTTGAACCTGCTTCAGTGATCAAGCGTAAGTTTTTCGTTTAGCTTTTCACGTTCTTGATCAGCTTTGCGCTGTAGCCAAAAACTTAAAAACAAGCCTGACAGTGCGGCGACCATTCCCGCCATCGTCGGTACCGTGGCACGCGACACACCACCAGCCATCGCTCTTGCGTTACTGGTACCGTTAATCGCCATGACCTGAAAAACCTCGATCATGCCGGTCACCGTACCGAGCAGCCCAAATAATGGCGCCAGTGCGACACATGCCTGAATCATCGACAAGTTCTCACGCAGCTTACTGCCGACACGAGAAACTAATTCCTCACGCACTTGATGTGCGGCCCATGATTTACGCTCTTTGCGGGACTCCCATTCGTCGATGGCAGCTTTTACTGCTTCGCGATGCGGACCCGAAATATAAAAGATGCGTTCAATAATCATGAACCACATGATAATGAGCAAACCCGCGATCAAGTACAGAACCGGCCCACCCAGTTCCATAAAATCTCGAATGTACTCAAATGTGACTAAAATAAACTCTGGCATCTTGAGAAACCTCTGTTTGTACTGACAGTCTCTGTTTTGTCAGTCCTGCCGGTAGCACCTGAGTGACTGACAACCGGCAAGACAAAACTGAGACTGAAAACGCTTAACTTTCGATCTGACGAGCAACCATACCAGCTGACTGCTCTTCAAGGATTTCCTCAACACGCTTCGCTTTCGACGCCGCGGCCGTGTGAAGAAGCACGATCGGAATCGCAACGACCAGACCACAAACTGTGGTAACCAGGGCTTGTGAGATACCACCCGCCATCAATTTCGGGTCACCTGCGCCAAACAATGTGATCGACTGGAAGGTTTCAATCATACCCAATACAGTACCGAGTAGACCGGCCAAAGGCGCGACCACGGATACGATCTTTAGGAACATCAGCCATGAGGTCAGCTTTGGCGTTTCCTTCATGATTGCTTCTGACAAACGCAGCTCCATCGCTTCGGTGTCGTTGCTTGGATTATCTTTAACCGCTTTCAACACGCGACCCAATGGGTTCTTGTCTGACGGTGAGTCTGGGTTTTTAGCTTGCTTGTTCACAGCCGCAGCAACACCAAACAAAGTCAGGATTTTGTAGAACGCGATCAAAGCAGCAAACAGACCAACACCCAAAATAATGTAGCCGACTGGACCACCTTGGTCGATACGCTCACGCAAACTTGGGCTTTCGACCGCTGCATCGAGTAAACGGCCTTGTGTTGGATCGAGTGCAAAATCAACCGTTGAACCGCTGCCACTAGCACTAAACAAATCGCCAGCCTGGCTCAAATAGCGACCGTCAGGTTGACGTGGCAGCTCAGCAACACCACCTTTACCGTAAGTCAGGAACTTGCCGTCACCTACCAGGTTGAAGACGCCTACACGTACTACTTCCTGTTGCTCACGCGCACCCGAGGCAGTTGCAACCGACGCGTTAAACTTCGCGACTTTGCCTTGCTGAACGAGTTCATTGAATAGTTCACGCCAAACAGACTCGATTTCACCTGCCGAGACCAAATCATTTGCTTGATTCGATACTTTCTTAGAAATCTCGTCGAAGTTCGCGCCACGCTCTGGGAACTGCGCAGAAATGATTGATGTGTCGAAACGGGCTTCGGTTTCGCCCACCACCTGTTGAACCGCGCCGAACAGATCTTTCAGATCACCCAATGCCGTTTCACGAGCCGTACGGATTTGATCCAGCTCTTCATTATTGGCGGCATACTGTGCTTCCAACTGGTTGCTACGCGCATCCAACGCTTCACGCTGAGCACGAAGATTAGCAACAATCGCTGCTTTACCTGCGCCTGCTGCACGGAAACGTGCTTCCAGATCTTGCGCAGCCTTACTTTTCTGCAGGCTACCGCTTTTAACTTGATTCAGTATCTGGTCAACCGTTTGAGCCTGTGCCGGCGCTAGCGCGACCGACGCCGCCATGGCGACAGCTGTAATTAAGTGCTTCATGTTACGCGCCCTCCGGAGCAGAAATAGGTAGACTCAACAACTCTGGGGCTGTTGTTTTGGCAGCCACCTTGATTGCTTTACGGATGTCTCGGTTGGCACTTGTTGGCAACGGCTTCCATTCTTTATTAACCGCGTCCCACATGCCTGAACTTTTTTGATCCGTGGTTTGGTAGTACAGCGCCACACGACCGATACGCAACATATCAACTTCGATTTCATTGCCACCGAAAGGTTGAGTCGCTTTGTAAGCTTCTGAGGTTGTGCCGTATTCCAACTCAACATTATAGATATCCATAATGCTACGGTAGCGGCTTGACGTAGTCGCATCCGGGTTGGTCATCAAATCTTTCAGCGCGAAAATGCTCTTCATGCGCTCTTCTTTATGGAAAGGCAAATCTGCTTTAACGAATGCTTCCAATGCCGCAAGCATTTTGCTCAGCACTGGCGCCATTTGAGGATCAAGATCCTTTGCTTTGTCGATAGACTGAAGAATTTCCCGCTTAGCGACAGTTTGTGCTTGCAGCTGCTCTTGCAATTGATCGTTGTACACTTTCAGGCTTTCGACCAACTTCAACTCGCGCGCGAACTGCTCATCGACTGACAAGCCTCCAGATGACTGCGCCACAGCCGTGGTAGCAGCGGCCGCGCCAATGGCAACCACTGCCACTGCCTGACCGATCCAATTCAACACAGATTTTTTCATTTTAGATTTAACCTCTTTTAATGAACTCTAGTTAGCTAGATTCAATAGTTGCCGACCGCTAAGTCGACTCGTTTAAATTTTAAAGTTGCTTGATTTTCCCTGCCGAGTCGGACCGGGATAGACCAAAAACTTAAAATTGAAATTTTTTCCTCTTTCAACTTACACATGACTGAGCATTACCCACTCACTTGTTTACTGAAAAAGCATTACCTCAGAAAAATCCACCACACTGCTCAGCCCAACCATGCAACTGCGTTTGTACAACCCACAGAAAAGCACAAGCTAGACAATTTAGGTGGATGGTGATGAGAGAACTCGCGGGATCAAGTGGAGGCGATTATGAGGCTTCGAGAGCGCATACAAAGTGGCTGCCTTACCTAAGACAGCGTGGGGACACTTTCTGCAGTCATACCAAAGCCGACAAATCTTACTAAACGTCTACTACTTGACCCTCGATCTGGTCGACGCAAATCCCAACAACAGCTCAGAACAAACACTGGTGCGGCAGCAACAAAGCGACGCGATTTTCCAACGGCTTGCAATAAAGCTCGACATACGTAATTGGCATTGTGCCCACCAACCGTGCAACGGTGCACGAGCGAGGCAAACATCATCTCCTAAGGCTGGCCTGCTGATCCTATTCACAATCACGTCAATCGACGACATTCCGAATAGCACTGCAAACATATTTATCTTGTAATTGCCGCTCTGTCTAAAGCAGAACTTCTCGCCACCAAGTCTATAACGGATTAACACGACAAGCCAACCCTTTTCATTTTCCTGGTGGTCCGACCGCTCGACGAAAAAGCGAACCACACCCGTTCTTTGGGCTCCGAAATACGCATAAAACGCAGCTCATCCACCCTAACCTGAAGAACGGCAGACGAGTGTAACAGCCCAAAACTGGAACGTCACGGGTCAATTACACTTATTTCACCCTGCGAAGCAATATTACAAGCAATTTAATCGACTTGTCATCTTTGTCTAGACAAAGGCTGCCAATCCAGCCCGCAACCGTTTCAAGGTCTCCGCGGAGCCTAAGATCGCCAATGTGGCGTCGATGGATGGTGAGTTTGTACCACCGGTAACTGCGATACGAACTGGTTGCGCCACTTTAGCAAACCCAACCTCATGCGCGTCAACAGTTTGCTGAACACAATGCTGGATATTGTCCGCCGTCCAGTCTGACACATCGGCCAGCTTACCGATTAAGGTCGACAGAATCTCGCTGGTGCCGGGCTTAATCCACTTCTTCACTGCTGCCGCGTCGTATTCGCTCACCGCACAGAAATACCATTGGCTTTGCGTCACCACATCCAGCAAGGTCTTGCAGCGCTCTTTGATCAAGTCAATCACAGCCACCGACTCCGCCGTCTCTTCAACTTGAATGCCAGCTTGCTTAAAATACCAGGCTGACTTATCTAGCAATTCTGCGGCGCTCAACTGCTTGATTTTCTCCTGGTTAACCCAGAGCAATTTCTCAGGATTAAAGGCCGAGGGCGCTCGACTCACATCTTCGATGCGAAACAGATCCAACAGCTCTTGCTGGGTGAACAACTCTTGATCACCGTGCGACCAACCCAACCGAACCAGGTAATTTAACAGTGCCTCAGGCAGATACCCTTCATCTCGATATTGCATTACGCTAACAGCGCCGTGACGTTTGGACAGGCGTGCGCCATCCTGCCCGAGAATCATGGGCACGTGCCCGTATCGTGGCAACTCCGCACCCAGCGCACGCAGAATATTGATCTGGCGCGGCGTGTTATTAATGTGATCATCGCCGCGAATTACGTGCGTGATCCCCATATCCATGTCGTCCACCACCACGGTCAGATTATAGGTAGGTACGCCATCCGGACGCGCGATCACCAAGTCGTCCAACTCATGATTCGAGATCACGATATTGCCCTTTACCATGTCCTCGATAACCACATCACCGGTCAACGGATTCTTGAAACGCACCACAGTGTTGTCCGCGTCGGCCAAGCCCAACTCACGACATCGGCCATCGTACTTCGGCTTCAGGCCATTCGCTTTCTGCTCTTCACGCATGGCGTCGAGGCGCTCTTTACTGCATTCGCAGTGATAAGCATGCCCAGCCGCCAACAAGTCGGCGATCACTTCTTTGTAACGATCGAATCGTTGCGTCTGGTAATACGGACCTTCATCGTAATCGAGCCCCAGCCATTGCATGCCATCTAGGATGGCCTGAACGGACTCTTGGGTTGACCGCTCGAGATCCGTGTCTTCGATCCGTAACACAAATCGGCCATTATTCTGGCGTGCGTGCAACCAAGAATAAAAGGCAGTGCGCGCGCCACCGATATGCAGATACCCAGTTGGGCTGGGCGGAAAACGAGTAACAGTCATGGGTGCTATCCAGTAAATTAATTCGGCCGAATTGTAGTATAATTTGATCTCAATTTATTGACCCAATTGCACAAATGCCACGCCTTTTTGTTAACAATTTGACGGTGATCGACAGCTCTGTACTGGACCCCAAGCGCGGGTTAATCGGTATCAGCTGGCAAGTCGATGTCCTACTACAAGGTGAGCTCGATGCACAAAGCATGGTGTTCGACTTCGCTAAGGTTAAGAAATCCATCAAGTTATTTATCGACAGCGAGCTGGACCACAAGCTGCTGGTGCCAGGCAAACATGACAAATTGCGCATCACACGGGGCGAACCGACAACGCTGAGTTTCACAACCCGCTCCGGTGAGGCCTTCGAGCACAGTTCACCAGCAAGCGCAGTGTGCGTGCTGGATATGCCCAAGGTTACACGCAAACGACTCGCTAAGCATATGCAAGAGGCATTACGTAGCGTGCTACCAGACAATGTCACCGCCGTGACCATATCGCTCTCCAAGGAGAAGGGCGGCGGCAGCTTCTACACATACAGTCACGGATTAAAAAAACATGACGGCAACTGCCAACGCATTGCTCATGGGCATCGCTCAACCATCCGCATCTGGAAAAATGGCCACCGCGATCGGCGACTGGAGAAACGGATCGCGAAACAATGGAAAGACATCTACCTAGGCTCCAACGAAGACGTGGCGGTGTACGAACATGATCGCGTCGAATTCGCCTACACCGCACCGCAGGGTAAGTTTCGACTCAGTCTGCCAAGCGACCGCGTGCACATCATGCACCTTGATTCCACCGTCGAATGCATTGCGGAACACGTGGTCGACTTGCTGAACGAGATGTCTCCCAAAGCACATTTCACGGTGCAAGCCTTTGAAGGCATCGGTAAAGGCGCGATTGCGGAAAGCCCACCATTCAAAACCTAGCGCCCACTCGCACCATCAGAGAAACTTAATTTACGCACCAGTATACTGTTACTTTTCGCTTTTCTGACGTCACCCAGCAACGCAGACCAAGTTTCTGCTCAGACTGTCATACTCCGACA
This sequence comes from Arenicella chitinivorans, assembly GCF_014651515.1. Classification (NCBI taxonomy): domain Bacteria; kingdom Pseudomonadati; phylum Pseudomonadota; class Gammaproteobacteria; order Arenicellales; family Arenicellaceae; genus Arenicella; species Arenicella chitinivorans. The sequence goes on along the minus strand of NZ_BMXA01000003.1, from coordinate 406,766 downwards.
GAGCACGCAAATGAAGGCCGCTCAACTCGGATCTACGCACGAAATTAACGTGCTCCTGCCTGAACAACTACCACGCAGAATCTACGGCCAGGTTTCGAGTGGTTTACATTGTGGACGGCGGTGTTAAACAAGATTTTAAACACGTTGCGGGCCTTGGCACATTGCCGGACTCTAACCCTTTGGTATTTCAATCTGTAATTTATGCTGGCATCAGCACTGAGCAACGCCTGTTCGAGCTCACCGCTCCGAACCATGACCCACGGTACGCCAAACCCGATGGTACGCTTGGTGGCGCAGCGAAATTTCGACAATTTATTGCTGCTCAAGTGATTCCAGCAACCGACGTAAACTATCGGACCAACGGTCAGCGTGTGATTATCGGCGAATCATTGGCAGGGCTGTTTATTATCGAAACCTGGCTGCGCACGCCGGACTTATTCACCGATTACATTGCCATTAGCCCAAGTCTTTGGTACGACGATCGCCACTTGGCAAAGCGCGCCCACACGTTGCTGAAACAGCACACCGACACACCACGCCGCCTGTATCTGACCATGACCAGCGAAGACGGCACCATGCATCGCGGACTGGATGAAGTTCTTGAGGCGATCAAACAACAGAACTTCAAACACCTTGCTGTGAAATACGTTGATCGCAGCAAAGCCGAGCATCATTGGACGGACTATCACGAGGCCGCGTTAGACGCCCTGCGATGGACCCCGCCGGTGCCGGAACCGAGTTGGATCAATGAACCCGACCCATGGTATCTGGTCGAAGGTGCGAATCCGCCTGACTGGAATACCAGTACGGCACCGTTACCGGCACCGAAAAGTGAATAAGCTCAAACCAACTTAGACTCTATAGAGGCACAATCACCGCCCCACCCTGTGGAAGTGGAATCACGTAGAAATTCACGTCCGTAGCTCCGTATTCGTAGGCACCCGCATCGCAACCGACTCCCCGATCAAAACCACGCTGATCTTTATTTGCAACCAAAAAAGCGCATAAGTCCGTGTCAGCGATCCCGATAGCACCGGAACCTGATAACAAAGCATGCGTCAGTGTAATTCCGCCGTTGCTTGCCAATGGACCCAACATAGGATCACCATTCGCTACGCCTGTGCAACTGGCATCACCAATCCAGTTTCCCGGATAGCTGGTATCCGCCTGCTGGTTGCAGTCACCACCATCGTTCTGCGCAACGATCGAATTGATCAGAGTCAAATTGCTGAGAGCACCGCCCTGGAACACACCAGCGGCATAGGCAGGCGCTTGATTACTAACCACCGTACTGTGCGCCAGGGTGAGGTCGGAATTACTCTGACTGATGCCACCGATAGCGAACGAGGCAACGTTGGTAGAAATGGTTGAATTTCGCAGACTCACGCTAGATCCAGCGCGGAAGAATAAACCCGCAACAGTAGTGGCTGAATTATTGGCCACAGTAGAATCCGAAATTCTAAGCGACGAGGCGTCGCTCAGCAAACCGCCGCCCGTGGAGTACGCGGTGTTCGCGTGGATTGAGGACTCGCTCAACGTCACCGACGCGTTGCTTTGAATAAACCAGCCGCCACCCTGCTGTGCCAGATTGTCACTCAAGGTATCTCGATTCGACGCCACCTCGGTGGAAGCCGATACGAACACCCCACCACCGTAATCATCGGCAATATTGCCGGTCAATCGATTGTTCGACAGCGTCGCTGGAACGGACGCATTAAATAGAGCAATCCCACCGCCGACATTACCCGCACTGTTGGCACTCAGGGTACTGTTGGTGATCGAAAGGGATGTACTGTTGATGTTCAGTGCACCACCAAATTCGCCGGTATTCGAGGAGAATGTCGAAGCCGAAACAGACAAGCTGCCGCCCTGCGAATTGAGCGCCCCGCCGAAGATGGCTGAATTGTTGCTGACCGTCACCGCTTCAAGCGCAACCTGCCCCGCTTCAAGGTCAATCGCGCCGCCCTGGCCGGCGCTCACTGTGTTGCTGGTGAGCTGACTTTGATTAATTACCACCTCAGCCTCACGAATAGCGAATCCAGCACCATCTTGGCCACTGACATTGTTCGCTACCTGCACCTGCTCGAAATGGGCAACACCGCTCAACACTCCCACGGCGCCGCCCGACTCATAAGCTGCATTGTGGGAAAAACTTGAATTTTCAACGTCCGCAGAGACCCCTTCCTGCAAGAACAAGCCGCCCCCCACCTGCGCAGAATTGCCAGACAACGTCATCGAGTTCATCGTCAAGGTACTGGCTCTTATCGCGGCACCTCCGCCTGATTGCGCGCGGGCCTCATTGTTCGTCAGACTCGAATTGACCAAGTGAACGCTAGTACTGACCGCATAGAGACCACCGCCCACACTGCCCGAATAATTAGTGTCAATCATGGAACCTTCATCGACCACCAATGGACACCGATCCACGGCGATTCCGCCACCTTGAATCATTGCGGAATTCGAACTAATTTCCGAATTCAACAAGGTTAATGAACCTTGGCTACACAAGATACCGCCGCCTGAGAGCGCCTCACCACCAGAAACCCGCAGATTGCTCAACGTCAAGTCGCCATTCTGCAAGACCGTAAATAAACGCATCATCGGCGCGCCCACACTCGGTTGCAGGGTCGCCCCGTTGCCTTGAATCGTGATGCTGGACCGAATCGCGGGCAACGCAGAGCTACCCAGCACGTTTAAGTCGGCCACCACTGACGAAAACACCACCAAAGTCGCCGCAGGTAGTTCAATCGTATCCGCACCATTCCCTGCTGCGCATAAATTGACGACTGCGTCTGTGTTGGCGGCCTCAATCGCATTTTGCACTGAACAATCCGCATGTACGGTAATGGTTGCTGCATGACCAGTTGGCGCCAGCGCGATGCCCACGGCAACGGTCAATTTAGCCAAAGACAATCCAGTCACAGCATGGTGATCGGCACTACGAGCAAAGTAATTCATGTTTAGTCACCAGGAGTTTGCGTTCACAACCAGATGCACCACGCGACACGCGTCGACGTACATCCAGTAACACCGTATAGTAGTGACTCAGCCCCATACCTGACCTGAGTATGCATACCTAATTTTGCTGTCTACACACCTAAATTCATCGCTGACGCCTTCTCAATCCACGGCAATGTGGGTACAACAGTGGGTATGTTACTTATCAGGAGGCCATCGTTGAACTGATGTTGCTAGAACGCCACAACGAGCTCGAACAGGTATTATCGGCATGCCAACGCTCAGCCAACGGACACGGCAACATTGTGTTAATTGCCGGTGAGGCCGGCATCGGAAAAACCACTCTGTTGGAAACTGCACGCACTGAACTGACCTCAGCGCACCAAGTTTACTGGAGCGCATGCGACCCCTTTCTGACGCCCAGACCATTTGGCCCATTGCACGACTTTGCGGCGGAATTTGCCTCACCAGTTTTACCATTGTTGCGCAACGGGGCACTGCCTACCGAGCTGTTTTCGACCTTTTATCGCACACTTGAAACTGCAAAGCATCCGCGGATATTAGTCATCGAAGACGCCCACTGGGCTGACCACGGTACGCTCGACCTGATTAAGTATCTCGGTCGACGGATTGCGTTTTCAGCCTGCACACTCATTATTAGTTACCGCGACGATGAAGTATCAGAGGCCGACCCCTTAAGTTCGGTGTTGACCGCACTGCCTTCTGGCCACACCAACCGTATCATACTGACTCCATTGAGCCAGACAAGCGTCGAACAGATGGCCTCTGCTGCCGGTAAATCAATCGAAAACCTGCACCAGATCACGTCGGGAAATCCGTTTTTTGTCTCTGAAATGTTGGCCTCTGAATTGCCCAGCACGCACGCCGTACCCGCATCAGTACAAGAGGCGGTCAATGCGCGCATCTTCCGCCTGGTTGAAAAAGAGCGTCTGTTCTTAGAAACCATGTCACTGATTCCAAAAGCCCTGACGACTGAGTTACTGCACGCACTTTTTGGCGAAGAAGGCGAAACGTTGGCACTTGCCTGTGTGGCACGTAAATTATTAGTCGTCGACAGCCGAGGGCACTTTCGCTTTCGCCACGAACTAGCACGATTGGGCACACAAACGCGATTGCCGGTGAATCAGCAACAACGACTACACCAACGCATTTTAAGTGCGTTACAGGCGCTGGACACTGACGATCTCGGCTCACTTGTACATCACGCCGCAGGCTCGTTGGATGGCAACTGTGTATTGCGATACGCACCGCAGGCTGCCCAACGAGCGGCCACCATCGGAGCCCATCGAGAAGCCGCATCTTACCTCACGACTGCACTCAAATTTATCGACGAAGCACCCACAGAGCTGGCCGCACAACTGTATCAAGACTGGGCTTACGAAGCCGGCATAGCATTACAGATCGATGATGCCGTTGTCCAAGCTCGCCGCAATGCGATCTCACTGTGGCGCGCGCTCGGGCGGAATGACAAAATCGGCGAGAATCTGCGTTGGCTCTCGCGTTTGCACTGGTATCGAGGCGAATCCAATGAGGCACGCCACTTTGCAGATGAAGCAATTAAGGTCTACGAGGCGTTACCGGAATCGAGCGATCGCGCGATGGCGTACTCCTTTCGGTCGCAACTGGATATGCTGAACGACCGCATGCAAGATGCCATTTACTTTGGCCAACGTGCACTCAAGCTGGAGACCAAACACCCACAGGCTGAAGTCCGAGTTCATGCGCTAAACAATGTTGGCTCGGCACTCGTATTGCGCGGTGATCACAACGGCGAACCCTTGTTGCAAGAAAGCCTTGAGTTGGCACTAAAACATGGCTTCCACGAGCATGCAGCACGCGTATACACCAACATGTCAGACTACCTGGTGCGTTTCAAACAACTCGAAAAAGCTGAACAATGGGTCACCGATGGTATCGCCTACGATACCAAGTACGATCTGGATTCCTGGACCTACTACTTGGTTGGGATCCAAGCCCAATTGCGCCTCGCGCAGGGCCGATTGGAGGACGCAGCGACGATTGGTCTTGGCGTGCTGAACTTAAATCAACTCACGCTCTTAATGCAATTGCCCGCTTTGTGCGTAGTTGCCAAAGCCGAATCTCGTATGGGTGGGCCTGACGTTGATCACTTACTTGGCCTGGCACTTAAGAACGCCATGGCCACCAATGAACAGCAATACATTATTCCGGCCCGGCTCAACCTGATTGAAAATGCCTGGCTTCACAGTATGGATAGCGTAGCCTATGAACAGTTACAGATTCTGTGCACAGCGGCTCCCGATCATTATGACTTCTGGGTGGCGGGCGAAATCGCAGTCTGGCTACAACGCTTTGAGTTCTCGATCCCCTACCACACGGCACACCAGTTCGCACGTCCACATCATCTGGAGTGTCAAGGTGACCACACCGCCGCCGCTCAAGATTGGCTGGACATCGGCATGCCATTTGAGGCGGCGCTTTGCTTATTGACTTCAGATCACAGTCAGCAGACCGAGCACCTAAAAAGCGCTCACAGCATGCTGGATAAGCTGGGTGCCAAAGCGTACACCGAGCGCGCACGCAGCATCGCGACATCAATTGGTGCGCTCAATCTTTTACCCAAGCGGCGCCGAAGCCCTAACCCCAATACCCGCCAACACCCATTGAGATTAACGAAAAAGGAACAGCAAATACTCGCCCTAATGGCGGATGGACTGAATAATCAGGAAATCGCCGAGCGCCTATCGCGCTCGAAACGCACGGTTGAAAGTCACGTGTCGTCGGTATTGGCAAAAATGGGGGTCAAAAACCGCGTTGGTGCCATGCTGCGAGTTCAAAGCGAGCCCTGGCTGTTGCCGCCGAAGTCCCATTAACATCATCTAGAACACGTGAGGTTGGTACTTGATTGATATCTGGCTAGATATCAATTAGCGTACCGATGAAACTTCGGCGACAAAACGGATCAAATACGACACTATTCTCGCTCATACCGTATCTGCATACCAACCAGGCCGAGTTCACCGCAATTGTCGCTAGCGTTATCGCCGGATCGAAACATGCCAAACCCAACGCTGTGACCAGCGCCAATACCCGCTTTAAAACGGTAGGTGTGAACGTAGGTCTGTTCGCCTTGCGTAAACGATGGAAAGGCCGTCCCGTAACCGAAAACATTCGATTGGTCCCGCGGTTCACCTGGCTTCCAGGCGCGCCCGTAGTTCGTTCTAATGACGGCTTGACAAGCACCGTTCACAAGCGGGTTATAAATGTAGATATCGACATAAATCAAGGTGCCGGGCTTGTGATCCATTGGTACCAGAAAGGTTGTCCCAAACGAGGTATTCCCAGAGCGGTACAGCCGCGCCTGCATCGGTGACGTGAAATCAAGATTCGCACCACTTGACTGAATAAGACTGGTGACCGGAATTGAGATAGAAACCTCTCCACCCATCTTAGGCTCATCGCCGCCTAATGGCACCACCACCACTTTATTCTGGGCGAACGAGTAATGCGACGTAAAAAGTAATACCAACACCACGAAATAACGAGTAACGACAAATTTCATGCAAAACCTCAATAACTTAGACTTGTATTATTCAACAACGCTGACGCAACCTAGCGTTCGCATTTCCAAATACATAGTAGCGTCAGAGAGTTAGTTCGTCGCTCCCCGAATTAGAGGATTTTTACTGCTCAGAACGGTGATTACGATCAATAAAACCGGCCAACTCGAAACAACCTGGGTGTAAATTCGGCGTCGAAGCTGGAAGCTGTTCGCTCCTGGCTTAGTAGTCAACCATCTTCCCTTGAACATCCAAAAAATCCAGCTGGTAAATCGACATACTGCAGCACGGCTCGACGGTACCGATTGCGATCTGAGTCAGGTTCTTATTTGCACGTTGAAGTCTGCAAGCGAATCTCACCGTGTAAATACGACACAGCTTGGCCAGCAATCGTCACTCGATCTTGACTCACCCGACAATACAGCAAGCCACCACGCTTAGAGGCTTGATAGGCCCGCAAAGTTGTTTTCCTCAGCTCACCAGACCAGTAGGGTGCCAGTCCAGTGTGAATTGAGCCGGTCACCGGGTCCTCATCACCACCATTTGCAGGCCAGAAATAGCGTGACACAAAATCGTACTCAGAGGACGCTGCCGTGACCACCACATCGTAGGGTGCTAGTCGTTTCAATAGATCCGAGTTCGTGGTGATTTGAATCACATCCGCCTCGTCGGAATAAACCGCAAAGTACGCCTGTGTATTACGCAGTATTTTTTGCGGCGCGATTGACAACCCCAGCAGCAACGCTTCCGGAACGTCAGCAACCGGCGATGGCATCCGCACCGGAAAATTCATTTCAATCAGACCTTCCAAGCTCAGCGTGATCTCCATCTCACCCACCGCAGGGGCAAAAAAACGCAAACGCCTCATCGCGGCATGTCGCCCAAACAACACGTGTGCCGCCGCCAAGGTCGCGTGTCCGCAAAAATCAATCTCGGACAGCGGTGAAAACCAACGCACGTGATATAAGCCCCGCGCTGGGACCAAAAATGCGGTCTCAGACAGATTGTTTTCACTCGCGATCTGTTGCATCAAAGAATCCGACAACCAGCGCTCAGTAATGACCACCGCGGCGGAGTTACCGCGAAACTGTGTATCGGTAAATGCGTCGACAATATCCAGTTTAAGTTGCATGGCTGAATTCCGAAGTATGGCAACCCAGACTACCACGAACTCGCAATTCGGGTTCGCCGATTTATAATACGTACGCCAATACCGAAACCCGTTTCAAGGCAAGGGCAGCCGGCATGACGGCTATGATTTGCTTAAGCGACGATAAACCCGCACGAACTCATTCCCGTTGACGTCATAAACGATTGTCAGCGTATTGCGTGTTTCGTTTAGGCTAAACGTTTCCGTAATCGCACCGCGTCGAGCGCTGGTTTCAATAATCAGCTTCGGCCCCTGCCAACCAGCCGTCATTTTGCGGTTTCCTTGCGCCGTTTTACCCCAATCGATATCGCGGTATTTTCCGTTCTGATAGCGGATACCCATCGACTCGGGCACGTGCTCGATCATCAATTCAGAGGAGTTCGCCGCAGCGGGGGTTAAAACCTGCGCCGCGGTGTAGTCGTCGACATCGTATCGCCCAGCCGGTCCGCCGCTTTCCGAGCTACGCATTCCGCCACCGCCTTCAGGACGCGTCCTCTTTCTTGGCTTACTGCCGCCGTCTCGATCACCTCGTTGCTTGGAATCTCGTGGTGGCCGCATCATTACGCGCTCACTCAAGGACTCATCCACTAACCAAGTGCCGCTCAGATCAACAGATTCCGGCGAGGAATAGCTTAGCGTGGTGCACGCGACCAGAAGAAAGGTAACTGCACTTAAGCAGCCACAAGAAATAATTACTCGCATCAGGACAAACCCATCTCGATTCGTATTCTAAGAAAAACTGATACGTGCAACCCGCTCGCTTCCTGCGACATTATTTCAAGCCTACCACGGCATACGTGCAGACGGTCTCGAGCAATGTCTAAATTTCGCGTGTCTTACGGAACTCAACGTCTGGCCAGCGCTCGGTAGTCAATTGTAAGTTGACCAAATTGGGCGCCACATAGGTCAAGCTTTCTGCCCCATCCAGCGCAATGTTCATCTCATTCTTGCGGATAAACTCTTCTTCTGTTTTGGCATCGGGAAAATGCAACCAGCGTGCGGTTGCCACTTGCACCGCCTCGAACGAACACTCAACGTTGTATTCCGCTTTTAGGCGGTGAGCAACCACATCAAACTGTAGAATACCAACTGCACCCAGAATCATATCGTTATTAATCATGGGGCGAAAAACCTGTGTGGCACCCTCCTCACTCAACTGGATCAACCCCTTTTGCAGTGCTTTTGCACGCAATGGGTCACGCAGGCGCACACGACGGAACAGTTCTGGTGCAAAATTTGGAATACCGGTGAACTTGAGCGATTCGCCTTCGGTGAAGGTATCGCCAATTTGAATGGTCCCGTGGTTATGAATGCCTATAATGTCGCCGGCGTAGGCTTCTTCGGCCTGGTCTCGGCGGGCGGCCATAAATGAACTGGCATTATTAATCGCAACGTCCCGCCCGAGACGCACATGGCGCAATTTTTTTCCTTTAGTGAATTGGCCCGACGTAATACGCATAAATGCAATGCGGTCGTGATGTGATGGGTCCATATTGGCCTGGATCTTAAACACAAACCCAGTGAACTTTTCTTCAGCGGCACTGACCTCACGAGTCTGTGCCGTACGCCCCTGCGGACCCGGCGCGTGCTTGGCGAAGTTCTCCATTAACTCACCAACACCCAGATTCGCTATCGCCGACCCAAAGAACACCGGGGTCAAATCGCCGCTCAGATACAGCTCTAGGTCAAACTCATTGCTGGCACCCTGGACCAGTTCGAGTTCATCACGCAACTCGACAGCCAACGAGCCGAGTGCCTGGTCGGCCTCAGCGCTATGGAGCCCCTGGATGAACTGATCTTCTTCTGCATCGTTTCCTGGACGACCGGCAAACAGATGAATCGTGTCATCATAAATTCGATACACACCCCGAAACCCTTTGCCGGTACCTACCGGCCACGACATAGGCGCGCACAAGATATCCAACACCGACTCAACTTCATCCATCACCTCGATTGGGTCTCGTCCTTCACGGTCCATTTTATTGACAAAGGTCATAATAGGCGTCGTGCGCAGGCGACAGACGTCCATCAGCTTGATGGTCCGCTCTTCCACACCTTTGGCAATATCAATCACCATCAACGCGGAGTCCACCGCCGTCAGAGTTCGGTACGTATCCTCCGAGAAATCCGCATGGCCGGGCGTATCAAGAAGATTAATCATCTTGTCGTCGTACTCGAACTGCATGACTGAAGACGTCACCGAAATACCCCGTTGCTTTTCGAGTTCCATCCAGTCCGATGTAGCATGTCGACCTGTTTTACGGGCTTTCACATTGCCTGCCATCTGAATCGCACCGCCGGATAACAGCAACCGCTCAGTGATGGTAGTTTTACCCGCATCTGGGTGTGAGATAATGGCAAAGGTTCGTCGTTTTGCAACTTCTGAAGACAAGCTCATAACAGCGCTCGGTGATTAACTGGAAAGCGCGGATTATAACGAAACTCCACGCCCGGCCCCATGCGTTTTTAGCATGACGCTGCGCTTTTCCATCGTGATGCTAATTATATGAACGTCAGCACTGCAACTATTGTTATATCTCTATCCACTAGACCGGCCACGTCGCACCCGTCGCACGCTCTGACCACAGCCACAGCATCTTCAGACTGGCTTCATCCAACACAAATGGCGCCAATTCGCACTCTCCGACCGGACCAGTCCAATTCCAACGCCCGGTAGGACCGTAATAGGCGCGCTGTGTTAGATTGCTTTCAGTTGCACACATGACTTCAGGATGCGCACCCAGTTTCGCGGACTGAACCAGGCCCAACTTTACCATTAGCCACCAAGTCACTCTGGTCGGCAAGTTGACTTTCTCGTTTATCAGTGAGGTGCTCGACGCGCCTGGGTGGCAGACATAAACCTTCACCGATTTATTGGCAGCACCAGCACGATTCTGTAGTTCATAGGCGAACATCATTTGTGCCAGTTTACTGTGGCAATAGGTTTTATTTGGGTGATAGTTATTATCCCAATTCATATCGTCGAACTGAATGGCTCTGAGCCCCATTTTGTGCCCCTCGCTGGCGACCACCACTATTCGCCCTTGAGACTCCTCTATGCGTTCAAACAGCAAACTCGATAACAAGAAGTGCCCACAATGATTAACACCCAATTGACTCTCGAAGCCATCTTTAGTGAACTCTTGGTGCGCAACCTGCGCAATGGCTGCGTTACAAATGAGGGCATCGATACGCGACGCCATTTGCAGCACACGTCGCGCCGCGTCGCGCACCGACTCTAAATCGCCTAGATCCGTACGCACAAAGCTTACGCGTGCGTCTTCCCCAAATTCCAACTTCAGATCATGCACTGCTTGCTCGGATCTGGCCACACTGCGATTTAACATCAATACACTGGCCCCTTTTGACAGCAGTATTCGCGCGGCTTGATACCCGGCACCAGCATTTGCCCCGGTGATGACAAACAGTTTACCTCTGAGCTCGACAATTCTCTCTGGAGTCCAGCCTTGGGAGCCAACTTGATTATTTTGTTTCATTTGAACAATCTCGAATTAAATAGATTACGTTTTTGGACACCATGCGCCACACCATCAAAGTTGATCATATATATCTCTATAATCAATATATAGATTAAATACTCTCTAAATCTTGCCTATTTGTATCACTCTAATTGAGAAAGATAATATTGGGTGCTACAGTTCCTTGGTCGAGTAAATTTGCACCTTCTCCTTTATGTACAAAGAAAACATCAGACGGCTTATCGCTGACAGACTCGAGGTTGATGGCTTAGTTGAAACCGGTATCACCGGCGTGAAGTTATTTAAAGTCAGTAGTCGTGTCAGATGCGCTCCAGCGATCTATGAACCCGCGATTATTGCGATAGTAAATGGCTCAAAGGAGGCCATACTGGATGGCAATCGGTACGTGTATGATGAGAATCAGTATATGTGCTGCAGTATGTCAATGCCGGTCGAAGCTGGAACACCAACCGCCTCACCCGACAACCCATTGCTTGGTGTCTATGTATCCTTAGACACCAAGGTCATGACCGAACTATCAGTAGAACTAGAGTACACTTTAGAAGCGAAGCAAAAACCGCCTAAACGTAAACATCAACTGGGGCTCGAGCTCGCCAACTGGGATGCCCCCTTCGGTGAGGCCTTACTACGCTTAGTAAAGCTCAGCGAAGACGCCACCGCCACAAAGGTGTTAGGAAGCAGTCGCTTGCGGGAACTGTATTATGCGGTGTTAACTGGTGGTGCCGGCGGTTCTGCGCGAAGAGCATTTGGTGCTGGCAGTGAAATAGCTCGTGTTATTGATCACATCTCCAGTCACCTTGATCGGGGCGTGACCATCGAAGAGATTGCAGCGCGGGTCGGCATGAGCCGCGCGGCGTTGCACCGAAAATTTAAACAAACGACCTCGATGTCGCCGATACAATTTATTAAATCAATGCGCCTCAATGCCGCCGCGATGAAGATCGCACAAGGCAGGAACGTAAATCTCGCCGCGATGGAAGTGGGTTATTCCAGCGCATCCCAGTTCAGTCGTGAATTTAAACGAATGTACGGTAAGTCGCCGCGACTTTGGCGTCAGACCATGCCTGACAGTCAGGCAGTGATTTAACCGTCAATCCGCCGACAGCTCACTCAATACAGTCAAAAACATAATCAGCATGGAAAACGTTATCTACCTAAGACTCATCGGCCTTGTATTGATCCTCATTGGCGTAGTATTGGCCTCTAACCCTGAGCTCGTAAGCAATAGACCGGTGCCCGAAGACACATTCAAAGCCGTCGAGCGACGGGTGTGGTGGGGTCTGTTTATCGGTCTTGGTCTGTTACTCCAGTTCCACCATCAGTGGTTACCGTGGCAAACGACGGTGGCAGCAACGTTGATTTCGTTACTGCTTGGGCTTTTGGTAGCGCGCTTTATCGGCATTTTTTACGACGGGTCTGTGGCTAAACAATGGCTCAACGTGGGGATTGAGGTTGCCATCATGCTGCCTTTGATTTGGTGGTATTTTAATACCCGTAGTTAACCAGCCGGAAAGCGCTAAGGTATTTGTTTGCCCGCCGCATCCAAAATCTGCTCTCCGTCCTCTTTGAAATATGGACCTGAGGGCCAATGCTCTAACAAATCCAAAACCGCTTCACTCGGCCGACACAGGCGCACGCCCAAGGGACTTACCACTAACGGCCGGTTTACCAAGACTGGATGTTTTATCATTGCCTCGAGTAATGCCTCATCTGATACGGATTCGTCCAGCAGACCAAGTTCTGCAGCTGGTGACTTGCTGACCCTGAGGGCCGATCTAGGGGTTAGGTCGGCCGCTGCAAACAGCGATAAAAGCTGCGGTTTGGTCCATCCGGTGTCCAGATACTCAATTACCGTCGGCGTGTAACCAGCGTCTCGGATTATTTTAAGCACGTTTCTGGAGGTCCCACAGTCAGGGTTATGGTGTATGACGATCACAATTCTAATGTCCTAAAGCAATAATGTTGCGTACCTAAAACCAATGCCGAGTTCGATTCGCAAACCAAACCAGCGATAACATTACCGGCACCTCGACCAACACTCCCACAACCGTGGCCAGTGCAGCTCCGGAATGAAGACCAAACAGTGAAATCGCCACGGCTACGGCGAGTTCAAAAAAGTTTGAGGTGCCGATCATGCAGGCCGGTGCAGCGATGTTGTGTGCAAGCTTAAAACGATGCGCCAGCCAATAAGCGAGTGCGAACACGGCGTAGGATTGAATAATCAACGGCACAGCGATCAAAAAAATAACACCCGGACTATTCAAGATGGTTCTCGCTTGAAACCCAAACAGCAAAGTGACGGTGAGTAATAGTCCGATAATAGACCAGGGCTTTACCAACACCAGAAATCGAGCCAACGCGTCTGCGCTATGTCGACGATTAAGATGATGCCGAAACCATACTCCGACAACCAGTGGTGCCAAAACATAAAGCACCACTGAAAGTAATAACGTGCGCCACGGCACATGAATGTCGCTAACCCCCAACAACAAGGCAGCGAGTGGCGCAAAGGCAAACACCATAATTACGTCATTGATGGAAACCTGAACTAGGGTGTAGTTTGGGTCGCCCTTGGTAAGCTGACTCCAAACAAACACCATTGCAGTGCACGGGGCCACGCCCAGTAAAATCATGCCTGCGATGTACTCTGTTGCTGAGGCTGGCGAAACAAGGTCCACGAAGAAAACTCTAAAGAACAACCATGCCAGCGCCGCCATCGAGAATGGTTTGATCAACCAATTCACCAACAGGGTCAACAACAATCCCGCGGGCGTTCGCCCAACGTTCCTGATTGCAGCAAAATCCACCTGCACCATCATGGGGAAAATCATCACCCAAATAAGTACAGCAATCAGCAGATTAACGTGCGCGAACTCGACACCCGCAAGCACCGTAAACATTGCTGGGAACAAATACCCCGCAACCACACCTAAAAGAATCGCTAAACCAACCCAAAGCGTCAAAAATCGTTCGAACAAGCCCATCACGACCTACCTGACTACCATTAATTCATGTTCTTTAAACACACGCGGTCCCCTTGGATTGATGTAACCGGCTTAATTCCTCGGTAACGTAGTCAGTACACCCCTCGGCTGAGGACCGAATGACGTGCTTCGCCCACATCGGTAAATTCGAGTGAAGCATGTAATAAACCCATTTACCACGACGATCCGCCTGCAGAATGTCACAACGTCGCAACTCAGCTAGGTAGCGGGAGACCTTGGGCTGATCTACGCCAAGCGCGGCCATTAAGTCACAAACACATGCCTCGCCACACGCGTCTAGTAGTAAGACGAGTTTTAAGCGATTCGGGTCTGAAAGGCACTTAAACAAGAGTTCGGGGCGTTGCATAGAAAACATACCAAATATCACATATGTATAATTTCACATATTTAGTTGCAATGAGTCAAGCAGAAGGAGTAGTTTTTTATAGGCTGCGTTGTTTGATTTGGCCGTTACGGCGTTAGAGTCACCGTCTTACCACGGATATTCACGATTATCGCGTCGCGCTGAATTTCCTGTACGAGTACACCCGGTTTGGCGAACTCCTGTTCACGCACCACCTGGCCATCAATCATAGCGAAGCGTTGACCTGGGTCGTTTGAAAATGAAATCACATTCACAGATAGGTCTTGTACGCTACTCGGAGCAATGTCATCTGAAGAAGACGCCACCGTTGAAGCATTTGGATTTGCTACCGACCGCCCCGCATCGGACAAGCTGGCGCTCTGCCACCACATAACCAGCACCACGATCAACAACAGTGCCAGCAAGCTGCTGATCAGAATTAACAGGGCAACCGGCAGGCGCGTACCTTCCTGCGGTGGTGGCATGTCAGACAGGGTGGGCAAATTATTTAATTTACGCTCCCGTTCTGACTTTTTCAGGGCATCCAGAATGGTGGACATACTCGTTCCTTAGGGACGTCGCCGACGTAACACTGGGGTTGAGTCCGGCGCGATGAGTTCATTCATAAGAATGTAAGTTTCACTCCCGACTTTGCTGTCTGCAACAATACCAAAACGTGATTGGAGTGCGAATACTTTTTGCGCTAAATCAAGATCAAATTGCGGTTCATTAACTTGTGCCAGCAACGGCATATCTGCGACATTTAGCGCTGTGTTTAGACGGTTACGCAACCGCGCCACACGCGCTGATCGATCCCCCATTTGCAGTAACCCAGCCCCCATCGTACCGGGACGCCACAAGACTGTTGCAGGTCGTGCCCAGCGCGCTTTTAATTCGCTGACCGTTAGTGAATGCACTTTATCACCAATCAGCAACTGCGCCTGCGATTGTTCGACACTGAACAAAATAGCACGATGCAATTGACCGCGCTGCTCCAACACCACGACGGCGGGACGGTTTAAACGCATCAGCTGATCCCAACTACTGGCATCGGTGCACGCCACACCTTCCCGTGATAACTCATCACACGGCGAGTTGATTAACTCGGCAGGTAATACCACGTCCCAAGCCTGAGCTAGGTTGCGTAATGCTGAAATACGGCCCGTCACGTCAGCCGAGGTATCCAGTATGGCACCAAAAGCGGAGTTATCGTCATACGTTGGACGTCGCGGTGTAGCAGGCAACAAACTAGGGATGGATGTGTCGTCCGCCTCGTCTAGAAACTCGTCCGCAATCACCACCAAACCCGGATCAATATCATCGGATTTTATAATGGTGGTTAACTGAGCATCATCAGTCTTCGACTCATCAACCGCATTCTGATTAGGCCCGACGACGGGTGAGGCTGAAGCCCCCCCGGTGACGGTGGCTACGTTACTCGAGTCAGCGGTCTCAAGGCGGTTCGAGGCAGATTCGGTGGCCACAGTTTGCTCTTCCATCGCACTGACCAACCTGTGTTCTGCAACGCGGTCGCTGCCGACGAAATACCACCAGAGCCCCGCATTGAGCACAATCAGCAAGGCGGCCAAACTCCACCAATGACGGTTGTTTATCTCGCCGCCGGTCGGCGCTGCGTTGCCATCAATAAACACCTCTTTGGCCGCCGCCTTCACGCTCTTCGAATCGACCATGGATTGCGTTTTAGCGTAGGCAGACAATAACGCATGATCTGCCAGGACGTTAATCTTACGTGGAATTCCGCCACTCAAGCTATGCAGTCTATTCAGTGCCTGACGGCTAAACAAGGGCTGCTTACAGCCAGCGACCGCCAATCGGAAGTTGACATAGTCAGCAATTTCATCACGCTCCAACGGCCCCAAATGGTATCGTGCGGTCACCCGCTGTGCGAGTTGACGCAAATCATTACGTCGCAGAGAATCATTAAGTTCCGGCTGACCGATCAAAATAATCTGCAGCAATTTGGATTTGGTCGTTTCTAAATTCGTCAGCAACCGAATATTTTCCAATACGTCGCGACTTAGTAACTGCGCTTCGTCGATTATCAACACGGTGTGGCGATTAGCTGCAAACGTTGCGAGCAAGTGTGCGTTGATCAGATCCAACAGTTGCTTTTGCGACGCCGACTCCGGGTAATCCACCTGCAATTCATCGCAAACGGTTTGCAACAATTCCTGCTCATTAATATTGGCATTGAGAATCAGGGCCACGTCCACATTTTCGGGCAAGTCACTCAACAGGTTGCGACACAACGTGGTCTTACCGGTACCGACCTCGCCGGTCAGCACAATAAAACAGCCGCCTTGCGACAAACCATAGGTTAAATGCGCCATCGCTTCCTTGTGGCGATTGCTCATGTACAGATAGTGCGGATCCGGGGCAATCGAGAATGGGCGCTCAGTCAACCCAAAATATTTCAGGTACACAGCATACCTCTTCGGTTTATCAGGTGGTTTAGTGCGAACAGGCCCTAGGCTACACGGTTAGACGCTTCCGCCAGGCGAGCAAACAAACCATCGCCGCGCCCTCCCATAATATGGCCGATTTCCTGTAGTGAACTGACTTCGGCAGAGCGACGTTGAAGCAAGTCAGGCGACGCATCTATCGGAGCATCATACGCTACGGTGGCTAACAATTTGGATAACATTGCGACTTCTTTATGTGTAGCCAGCTTTTCCGGTAAGGATTTAGCACCACGAATTGGCAGTTGCGTGATCGCGTCCAGATTATCGTACATTCGCTCCATGCTGCCAAACTCGGACAGTAACACGCTTGCGGTTTTGGGCCCCACACCAGGCACCCCGGGGATGTTATCTACGGCATCCCCACATAGCCCGAGATAGTCTTGAATGCATTCAGGCGGCACGCCGAATTTTTGTGTAACACCATAGGAATCGAGCTGGACATTCCTCGCGAAATCCCACCAAAAGTCTTCGCCTTGCAACAGTTGTGCCAAATCTTTATCGCCCGAGACAATCGCATTGCGAAATCCAGCTCGGCGCATATTAGCCGACCAAGTAGCGATAATGTCATCAGCTTCATATCGGTCATGGCCGACACAGTGAAAACCCGCCGCCTCAGCCAGGCGCTTACAATATTTAAACTGCTTTTTCAGATCCTCGGGGGGCAGCTCGCGGTTCATCTTATAGGCCGGATACAGCTCATTACGAAACGACTGCGTCAGACTTTCGTCAAAGGCAATGCCAACATGACTCGCATTGCTCTTCTCCGCAAACTCGGTAAGAAAACGACAGAACCCATATAAGGCATTCACTGGCATACCGTTCTCACCGCGCATTGAATCCGGCACTGAGAACCAGGCACGAAAAATATAAATACTGGCATCGATCAAATAGACCGTGCGTCTGGATGTTGCCTGCATGGACTTAGGATGCTTGTTTGTGCACGCGAATCAGATGAATTCGTCGGGAATCTGCGTGAATAATTTCGAAATTAAACTGATCAATGTCGACTGACTCACCCCGCACAGGCACGTGACCCAACGTTTGCGAGATCAGGCCGCCAATGGTGTCGGAGTTGGTCTCATTTAAATAACACTCGAAGTGTTCATTAAACTCATCAATCGGCAGCACGGCTTTGACGATGACCTCACCGTCTTCCATGGTGCGAATTAAGTTCTCGTCATCCTCAATATCGTGTTCGTCTTCGATATTACCAACGATCTGCTCTAACACATCCTCAATCGTGACCAAGCCAGCAATTGCGCCAAACTCGTCCACCACAATGGCCATATGATTGCGATTCTCTCGAAACTCACTCAGCAGCACGTTGAGGCGTTTGCTTTCGGGAATAAACACCACCGGGCGCGTCAGATCACGTAGGTTAAAACGCTGCTTATTGTCTTCGTCAAAAAAATGCAGCAAGTCCTTGGCCAGCAAGATACCGATTATCTGATCTTTTTCGTTATCCACCACGGGAAAGCGTGAATGACCACTATCAACCATCACGTCCAGACACTGGTCCAGCGAATGCTCACGCTCGACGTAGGCCATACTACTACGCGGCACCATAATGTCTCTAACCTGGAGATCCGATACGAACATCACGCGCTGCATCATGTCATAAGCATCCCGCGCGACTATGCCATCTTCTTCAGCCTGGCGTAAGTTCTCCAAAACATCTTCCCGCGTTTCCGCTCGCTGCTGAGGCAACCAGCTAAACAGTTTGTTTTTCAATGACTGGCCAAATGTCGACGGAGGCTTTTCTGAAACGTTCATGTGGTAAGACAGCTCTGTGGAAGCGAAAATCAATAGGGGTTGGCAATATGACTTTGGGCAAGAATCCTAGTTTCCAAGGTTTCCATCTCGTCAGCACCGTGGTCGTCCTGATGGTCATAGCCGCATAGATGCAATATACCGTGAGTCACCATATGAGCATAATGGTCGGACAACGATTTTTGCTGATTTTTAGCTTCGTTGATCAACACTGGGTGACAAATAACGATATCGCCGAGAATGGGTATGGATAATTCCGCCGCTAATTCGGGCGGCAAATCTTGCATACCCTCAAAGGGAAACGACAACACATTGGTTGGTTTATCGAATCCGCGGTATGCTTTGTTTAAGCTGTGAGATTCCTCGGACTCACACAGACGAATGGTTACTTCCGCAGGCTGATCTGATACTGCAGAATAAGCGCGTTGCGCCCAGCGCGTAAGCTGCGCTGCGCTTGGTGGCTCGCTGTCCTCGTCAATCTCTGTCAGTGCGACCTGTACATCTACTTGAAGGTCGGACACTGCATGATCAATCATTGCGCTCATGCTTTTCATAGGCGTCGACAATGCGCTGCACCAACGGGTGACGCACGATGTCCTTGCCGGTGAACTTATTTACGTACATGCCTTTAACATCGCGCAACACCGTTAGCGCGTGTTTGAGACCTGAGTACGTGCCCTTGGGCAAATCAACTTGAGACAAGTCACCGGTTAACACTACCTTTGAACCAAACCCAGTTCGAGTCAATAACATTTTCATTTGCGAAATAGTGGTATTTTGCGCTTCATCCATGATCACGAATGCATCCGAGAGTGTACGTCCACGCATGTAAGCCAATGGCGCTAATTCGATGATTTTCTGATCAATCATCCGGGCCACACGCTCGACACCAAGAAGTTCATACAACGCATCGTATAGAGGTCGAAGATACGGGTCGATCTTCTGGCCGATATCGCCCGGCAAAAAACCCAGATTCTCGCCTGCTTCGACCACCGGCCGCACCAAAACGATACGTTTTACGTCCTCGTTAACCAGTGCTTCGACCGCTTTCGCCACCGCCAGATACGTCTTACCAGTGCCTGCAGGTCCAATGCCAAAAACCACATCGTATTTATCAATGGCGCGCAGGTATTCACTCTGCGTTTTGGATTTCGCAACTACCGGCTTGAGTGGTGCCATGACCCGTTCGAATTCCATGTCCTGTTCTGCCGGTTCAGACATATTGTTGATGACTTGATACACCTTGGACTCTTCCAAACCCGTACTCCCGGCCATGCCAGCGGTTAGATGATAAAGCTTTTTAATGACGCGCTGCGCAATGTCGAGATGACTCAACTTACCTTGCAGCACAAAATCTGATCCTTGCTGATAGCACTTAACCAGCAATTCGTCTTCAATGATTTTGATGTTGCGGTGACATTCGCCGCAGAGGATTGATAATCGTGCGTTGTCGACAGGAGACTCGTGAGAGCCGAGTGAGAGCGTCTTAGCGGGCAAGGCTTGATTCAATGCTGTGATCCTCGCGTACGACTACGAATTGTACGGATACTCATGAACGCAGCTTACCTCGCATGTTTGATCGCAGTCTGGATCGCATAAATCGCATTTATGAAAGTCGAATTAAACATTTCTGCATACTCGATTTATAGAACAAGCGGGATTAGAAAACAAGCGCAAAATTGTTAAGAGTGTGTGACGCGTAATATCAAACGTCACCCAAGCAATCGTTAAACCCGTATGCCACGTAATGAGTTCGGTAACGCTTCGGTGATCTCTACGTCCACAAACTGCCCAATTAGTGAGTTTTCCCCATCAAAATTCACAACCCGGTTGTTTTCAGTTCGACCTGACATCTGATGCGGTCCTTTACGTGCCGGGCGATCAACCAAAATGGTTTGTACTGTACCAACCATGTTCTGACTGATTTCCGCGGCCATTTCAATGATACGTTTCTGTAAGCGCTGCAGTCGAGCTTGTTTCACATCCATCGGCACATCATCGTCAAGATCCGACGCGGGCGTACCGGGACGCGGGCTGTAAATGAAGCTGAATGAGGTGTCGTATCCAATTGTCTCGATCAACGCCATAGTCGCTTCGAAATCGTCATCAGTTTCACCTGGAAAACCAATAATAAAATCGGATGACAAACTGATATTCGGTCGGATCTTACGGATCTTCTCGATAATCTGGACATAGTCTTGTGCTTTGTAACGTCGCTTCATAGCCGCCAATATGCGATCCGAACCTGATTGGACCGGCAGATGCAAATGATTAACCAACTTCGGTACATCTGCATAGACATTGATCAAACTGTCAGAAAACTCTAATGGGTGCGAGGTAGTGTAGCGGATTCGATCGATGCCTTCGATCTCAGCGACATAGCGTATCAACAAAGCGAAGTCTGCCATACTGCCGTCGTGCATCTCACCCCAGTAAGCATTCACATTTTGACCGAGTAACGTCACTTCGCGCACCCCTTGTTGCGCCAGCGCATAAACTTCGGCTAACACATCGTCAAACGGGCGGGAAAATTCCTCGCCTCGTGTGTAGGGCACGACACAAAAAGAACAATATTTGCTGCACCCTTCCATTATGGATACAAACGCGGTTACTCCTTCCACCTTAGGCGCGGGCAACTTATCAAACTTCTCGATCTCAGGGAAGGTGATGTCCACCTTAGCCGACTGTGAAGATTTA
Organism: Arenicella chitinivorans; assembly: GCF_014651515.1. Taxonomy (NCBI): domain Bacteria; kingdom Pseudomonadati; phylum Pseudomonadota; class Gammaproteobacteria; order Arenicellales; family Arenicellaceae; genus Arenicella; species Arenicella chitinivorans. The sequence continues at coordinate 385,300 of NZ_BMXA01000003.1, read as the reverse complement.
ACCTCGTCGTACATTTGCGGTAGTCGATGCAGTGTTTGTGGCCCAAACACCATATCTACGTACGGCGCACGCTGGCGAATGCTTTCACCCTCTTGCGAAGCCACGCAACCACCCACACCGATCACTAAATCTGGATTTTGTTGTTTGAGGTTCTTCCAGCGACCAAGTTGAGAAAACACTTTCTCCTGCGCTTTCTCGCGAACAGAACAGGTATTTAGCAGAATAATATCCGCTTCGGATTCATCCGTAGTCGCCTCGACACCGTGCGACGCATTCAATGAATCGAGCATACGGTTCGAGTCGTACTCATTCATCTGACACCCAAAGGTTTTAATAAACACTTTTTTGACCGGCTCGGCGGCTGCGTTGGCAGGTTCCACGTTCAGCATGTCGTTTTGAATATCAGTCATGGTAGTTGATGAATTATTGAACAGTCAGGGGCGCGTATTTTACCGATTATCCGCTATTTTCCAACCGGATCAGCGATTAAATCGCTTATTTTTTAAGCACTCGACCTGAGAGTCGAACGATCCTGCGGCCCAACCAACCGGCACACAAAAAAGCCAGCTAAACGCTGGCCTTTTTGCCTTAAATACATTTTAAAACGTCTAAGGGTTTACTTTGAGAGCAACATCGCCAAGGATCTGCCACCCTAGCTGAATGTCCGGGTAATCTGAACTCTGAGCCATCGCTTGCTTGGCTTGGATAACCGCATCACCAATCGTCATGCCTTTTAAGTAAATGCGTTTATTCAGCTCAATACCCAGCGCACGTTCACCAGCAGAACTCGTCAACGTCGACGCACCCAGCACGGTGGCTGCACCAACGTTCTTAGTCAGCAGGAATGCATCGGCCATCGTATTACCAGACAAATCCACAAAGTAGGTATTCCAACAACCCCATTGCGTGACCAGGGTTGGTTTGCCGACGTTGGTGAGGCCCGCGATCTCATTAGCGCGCAACATAGGCGGTGTGGTGTACGCCCAACTCTGCTGCGATGAGTGGCCCACATAAGACACAACAGACACACCAGAATTGATCAGATTAATCAGCTTATCATGAGCTTGTTGCGCTCCATCCACATCTGGGTACGCCAGGAAATCGCTACGCAATCCGTCAGACCAAGACGCTGGAATCACCTCAATCATTGCTTGCGCATCATCCTGAAATGAAACACCATTGCCCAAGTCTTCTTTGTCGGTTGCGACAACAGTTCGACCAACATAACCCTCACGCGCTTCGTAGGCCAGAATCTTACCAACTACGTTACCGAGTTCGGCAGGTGTGCGCGCTGAAATACGACCTGTGGGCACATCTGGCGTCCCATCTTTGTTGATATCGCCATACGCAGCATCCGATGGGGTTTGCGTGATCGTCAACGCGCCACCCGGCGTCGTTACATACTTGGTTGGTATAAGGCTGACAGACTGAGATACATGTTGCTTGTAATCCAGTGTATCGCTGCCAATCAACATCACCATCGATACGCCCATATTACGCACTGCATGCTGAATGTAGGCCTCAATCGCATCAGCACCAACTTGATGATACCCATATTGCGCATAAACCTGTTCGACATTAACGACCTTGGTGCGGTATTCCTGCGAACGCAATGCGACTAATTCTTCCAACTCCACACCCATCAAACTCGGGTGCGCAATCACCAAGTAGTCGAACTGACCGTTTGAAATGTCTTCGGCTTCTGGGATCATACGCACTTGCGGCGTGTGATACCGATCACTTCCTACCACCACATAGTCGCTGGCTTCGCCGTTAGTACTGAATACCACACCCGTTCCACGTGCTTCGACGCCGCGCGTTAAACGTTGTACCTGACGACGATCTTCTGAAACCCGATACACTGACGCATTTTCATCGATGTTACGGATCTGGACCTGATAGTTGGTGAAACGCCCTTCCAATCGCCCTTCAGCACTGGCATCCGTGACTCGCGGGTACGTTACCGCGAATTTGTTCAAGGAGATTCGATCAAACGGCACACCGGCAATAGAGCGATAATTGTATTTGAAGGTGTTCTCACCAGAGGTAACCGGTACATTGTCGATCTGCATGGTGGTGGCGGTTGCCCCATCGAATTGTTGATCTCCAACCAAGTTGCCATTAACCAGTATTTCGTAATGGTGGTCATTGCCTTCGATATCAAAATCCAACAGACCATACATCTCAACTTCAACGCTGGCAGACGTGCTGTTAGCGACCACACCATCGAGTTCGAATTTGTACGTCGGTGTGGCGTAAAAGCTGAACGTTTGACCAAAATGAAAGGGGTCTGTGGTGGACGGCGCACCAAAATCATAGGTATTGTTTTTTTCCTCCACATGCGTATAGAGAAAATCCTGTCCGAATGGCTTATTTGGATCCAAACGTGTTTGCACGCCGGTAATCGGAATGACCTTTTCAGCGCGCTCTTTATTACTCACCAAGTGCAGCACATATACCTGCTCCTTAGAGTACAAAGAGTCAGCTTTGCTGGCATAAAACTCAATAAAACCACCCGGACCAAATCGGTTTTGATTGCCGTTGCTTTGGCCTTCTACATGTAATGGCACTGGTTCGCCATTAAGCGTCAGCGCTAAGTTACGTCGGGGTACATCACCTAAATCTGGCCCAGCATTAACTAGTTGGGAGTAATCGATTCGATGCATCCCAGACTCGGTGGTCACCAGTTTGAACAGTTCCGACGCCAGCAATGGGCTATTCCAACTGATTAACCCAGCGACGGCAAATGCTTTAAAAATTACGCGTTTCATATTAATCCCCTCCGCTTACTCAGTCCCCGTGCGAACTTGAAAGTCCGCAGGGTCGTTCGCTGCATCAGTGTCAAAATCACCGCTTTGCAGTATTTTCTGCAAACGCGAATCAACGGCATCTCGTACCTCAGTTGCCTTTGGCGTGGTCAAAATAATGCCGTTCCAATCGAATGCTTCTGGCACCTTCATATTCTCACCATACGATTCACCGACCTGATACGGACCGTGCGGCACGACTTCCTCTTGAGTAGACACATCCACCAACGCAAACCACTTGGCGTCGCTCACTGCTTGGAAAGTGTAACTCCGCGTATCCATAACATGACCAGGCGCACCGACAATCAATTGTTCGCTGAGCAACACCCATTCTTGCGCGGCTCGCGCATAGACTTGGAACCCAGCGTGACCGACCTCATTACTGGTTTCCCAAGTAAACTCAACCACATCACCATGACGCGAAGCACTGAAGAAGTTCATCGTCACCGGTGTCGTCGCAAAATTGCGTTGGTATGCAAAATCAACTCCCGTTTGCGTGTTACCCGCGCTCAAGGCGTATACCGGTGATTTATTATCACACAATGCCGTGGTTGGAGAGTCACACACACGATCTTCCGGATTCGCTTCATTAACCAGATCGGCGTCTCCTGTTTGACCGTACCCATCAATCGGCGAACCATCAGCCATGACTTCGACTCGATAATTGCCATCTGGCAGATTGTCGAAACTGTAGTCGCCATTAGAATCTGTGACGGTCTCAACCAACGCAACGAATTGTCCGTTTTGTTCAACGTAGAGCACAACCGTTACACCCGAAGCTGGCGAATCAGCATTCAATCCAGGCGTTCCGTCCAATTCATTTGGTTGCAGAATACCGTCGTCGTCCGGTTCAACCAAATTGGCTGCTTCAACTACCACGGTCCCACTCAATGAATTCGTACCGACCACACCAAAGTCTGCCAAGTAGTTCGGTTCGGTGGCGTTCAGCGTGAGCGCATAACTCCACGGTTTCGCGAAATTATCGCCCACGTTGCCGGTTACCGTCGCGCCGTGCTCGGTTTCATTGAAGTCACCCGCATCAATGACGCGGACAATATACTGTCCAGCTGGCAAACTCGTACAGTAGAACTCACCATTGTCATCAGTTCGCACCGTCCGAATCAGGTTGTCAACACCAGGCTGTGGCACCACCGATGAGGATGCAATCGATGGATCATTCGGTGTTTCACTCGCATCAGCATCCAACCAACATTGGATCGTGACACCCGGTACACCAGGCTCATTATCGTCCGCAAAGCCGTCGTTGTCGGTATCAAAGAAGAAACGGCTACCGATGGAACGGAGCGTCGTGCCAGAAATAAACCCAGCATCTTGATCCGTGATGTTGGCACCACCTGTGATGGTGATCGGCGTCGGTATGACTTCCAAAGGATTCAAATCCTTGGTAACGCGATTAATGTCGCTGATCTCAACCGTGTAGTTACCATCCGGCAATCCGTTGAATCGGTAAAAACCGGCTTCATCGGTGACAGTGGTCGCGATCACATTGCCTCCGGCATCCACCAAATTTAAGGTTATACCTTGCAACTCACCATCGGTAGCAGCAGCGTAATCACCGTTTTGGTCAACATCGGAATAGAGCGTACCTGAAATACTACCAAGGTTGGCCCCGACGTTGGGGTTAAACCCAAAATCCAGATTAGTAATATTGTGATCCGGATCGCTCAACAACCTTACCGGCGAATAGTTATATTCACCCAGAGGCATGTTCGTGGGCTGCGTCTCATTTAGATTGGCGCCTGCGTTCGGATCAATATCTGCCGCCACATAATGGACTGAGAATGTGTCTAGCAAGCCAGTGGATGTGAAGTCAGAAATAATCCACGACCCGTCAGCAGCCGTTGTCGTCGTATAGACGATATCGCCCTGCGGATTAGCCTGGGTCGCTGTGGCCGCATCCCGCACCTGAATCGTCACGCCTGAAATCGGTGCTTCACCGCTGTCGTAACGGCCGTCATTGTCCACATCAACCCAGACAAAGCCAGACATAACGCCATTGTTGGCTGTTGGCTCATGACCAAAGTCGACGTCAGTCACTTGTTCACCTTCGGATAGTGACACTGGCGATCCAAATGGAGTTGGATCAACCGTTTCAGCCAAACCGGTTGGAATGTCATTTGGTTCAGTACTCAACGTGTACTGCGCTGGCAATAGTGACTCGAAAAGATATTCACCACGCGCATCAGTAACCGCCGTCGCAATGTAGTTCGGGTGCGTTGGGCTACAAACTGCCGCCGCGTTTTCTAGCGGTGCGCGACATAGATAGACCCGTATGCCGGTCAAATCATACTCAGATGTTTCTGCAGCGCCGTTACCGTTTTCATCTAAAAAGACTTCACCGGCGATGGATGCAGTCGCTTCTTCACGGATGTAGCCAAAATCAACATCCGTTACTGGCGCGCCAGCGACAGTGGCCGGTAAGGTATCCAATCCGCTGGTGATGTCGTAACCCGCCAGCAAGGCGGCGTTGTCCGTCACAGAAACCGTGTAGGAACCGTCTGGCAATCCGGTAAATGTGTAGTCGCCGTTTGCATCAGTCGTTGTGGTCGCTAGCGTCACGGCCACCAGGCTGCTTGCCCCGCCGGTGTTGAACACACCATCGACAATCGTGGCGCCATTCAGCGCACCATCATCAGCGGTATTCACCACACCGTCGCCATTGAAATCGGCTAATCCGTCGATAATGTTGACACCCAGGTAAGTCCCGTCGTCATTGGCGTCGATCGAGCCGTCACCGTTCATATCAAGCGCACCTGCGATGACTGGCATCGCGGCTTGTTGCAGCGCCAATGAGATATTGGCGATACCAAGCTCACCCGCTTCTTCCACACCGTCTTTGTCGGTATCGAGGAATACTGTGCCTGAAATTGGATTAAACGCTGCGTTCACGTAGCCAAAATCATTGTTAACCGAGCTGCCGCCCACAGGTAAACTGATCTGGGCCACGTTGTCCAACGCACCAACCGGGTCCTCAGTCAATGTACCCACGGGTGGTGTAACCACGACTTGATAGTCACCGGCTGGCAACCCGTCGAACGCATATTCACCCAACGCGTTGGCACGCGTGGTGGCAACTGTCGTTTCGTAAGTACCATTACCGTCCAAATCTCTCAACAGGGTCAGCAACACATGCGCGTAACCCACTTCACCGGACTCCTGGTCCGCCGAACTGTTCGCATCGCTGTACACCGTACCGGCAATCAAACCTGGGTTGTTATAGCCAAAACTGGTGTCGGTGACCGTTTGCCCCCCTGACACTGCAACGCTATCGGAAACGCGCGCGCGCCCTTCGGAGGTTGTGCCACTGTAGCCTGCTAATTTGCCGTCCTGATCGGTGATACGAAGAGTGTAATTACCGTCAGGTAGTCCCGAAAAGGCCACCTCACCATTCGCATCACTGGTTGTGGTAGCCACCACTTCTCCAGATCCATTCAAAATATCAACCGTGACACCCGCTACTCGACGCTCAGCGCCATCCAGCACGCCATCACCATTGGAATCAACCCAAATAGTATCCGTGATGGTATTGGTTGCTGCGTTATCAAACCCAAAGTCGAGATCAGTCACCACACGCAGACCGGCGTCCAATGTAACCGGGTTACTGGTGTATCCACCTTCACTTTGTGGGCCTACGGTTGGAGAGTACCCGGTTAAGGCAGCGTCACTGGGCGAAATCTGCACCGTGTAATCGTCGCCGAATGGCACACCAGTAAACAGGTAATCACCGTCCGAGTTAGTAGTTGTCGTGGCAATTGTTGCACCTGTCGCATCCACCAAACTTAGACTCACGCCAGCCAAACCGGCTTCGCCTGGGTCCTGAATGCCATCACCATCTGCGTCACTCCAGACTCGGTCGCCCAGCGCACCCGTATCCGCCGCACTCGGAATGTATCCAAAATTGATATCGCGTACTTTGTCACCAGATTGTACGGTCACCGGTTTAGGGTCAACCCCGCCAGCGCCCGCTGTATTCGTCAGCCCACCTGGCACGGTTCCATCCACCACATTCACGGTGTATGAACCCGGAATCACGCCTTCGAATAAGTAATTTCCGTTGGCATCCGTTTCGATCGTCGCAACCACTACACCGTTAGAGACCAACTGCACGGTCACACCGGTGATACCCGCTTCTTCGGTATCCAAGATGCCGTCCAAGTCCTCATCCAGCCAAACCTTACCGGCAATACTTGACGTTGCCGCATCAACAAAGTTGTTATCGGCATCGACTTCACCATTCGCCAGACTTACTGGGATATAACTGTCGACCACACTTGCATTAACCGCATCACCGCCTGCATCCGGGCTTACGTCTCCATCGTTGACCGAGCGCAGACCGGCTGGGTCAATTTCAACAACGACATAGTCACCTACCGGCACACCAGTAAAACTGTAATTGCCAGATGCATCAGTCACAGTTTGTGTATACAAGACGCCATCCGCCGGATTGCCATCGCCATTCGGGTCAGTGTACAACTGCACTACAGTTCCTGGCAGGTTGGTATCGCCAACGCCATCGCCATTGCTGTCTTGCGATACATTGCCGGACAAGCTCGCCACGAACACATAACCGAAGTCTTGGTCTAAATTGCTCACACCACCTGGCAAGGTAAGCTGTGCCACATTAACGGATCCACCGTCCGGATCCGCGGAGTTGACGGCGCCCGCAGGTGGATTAGTAATGGTGATCGTATAATCCTCTGTCCCTGTGGTACCTGGAACTGGCGTGTCATTGTTGTCTACGGTCGTACCATCACCAGCAAAACCATCACCGAACAAGTAGTCACCGTCTGCATCCGTCGTTTCAGTGCGACAGGTTGGTGGCGTTGCATTAATATTGTCGAGGTCACCACAAAGTTGGACCACAATTCCCGCGATACCCGGCTCACCTGGATCTTGCACACCATTGGCGTTGGTGTCCTCAAAAATGCGGTCGCCGATCTCGCCAGCAGGAACCGTGCTCGTGTAACCAAAGTCCTGCAATAGATTTACTTGGCCTGTCGCGATTACTACGGTCGACGTGCTATCACAGGTGGTACATGCACCGGGCTCATTTGGATCAACCGTTTGCGTCGTATTGCTTGGTGGTGTCACCGTTACCTGATACGTACCGGCTGGCAACAACCCAAATGAGTAATTACCATTGGCGTCCGTAGTCGTACTGATCGCTTGGCCCGCACCATTGCCCAAATCGACACCCGCAGGTGGCAACAGGGTCACTGTCGCACTAGGCACACCCACATCAATACCCGGGTCGTACTGACCCACGGTGCCATTGCTGCCATTATCAAAGAATATTAAATCACCGATTCGGCCTGTCGGCGCATAACCATCATTTCCGGCACTGACATTGGTTCCTGCAACGGCTGTCACCGTGGTTGGGTCCGTGCCTTCAGTTTGAATATGGTTCTGCGGGAACTGTGGATCGGTCTCGTCAACGTTCACCGTAGTGGTTCCGGCAGGCACTTGCGCACTGTAATTACCATTGCTGTCGCTGGTAACTACGCGTTGAACTGCGTTCGAATCGGTAATGACCACATCCACGTTGGCTAAATTCGGCTCGCCTGAATCTTGAACCCCATTGCCATTACTGTCGATATATAGGTGACCGGAAACCGTACCCTGCGATGAGTAACCAAAGTCCTGGTCTAAATTACCCGCACCGGTCGGCAATGCCACCTGGCTGAAGTGTGGCAGACCACCATCTGGGTCAGCCGTATTCACCTGACCGGCCGGTGGATTCAAAATCGTGATGGTATAAACCTCACCCGGATCTGTCGCCGGCAACGGATTATCCAGTGGTGAGAGCGACCCACCGTCAGCCGTTAAATTGTCACCAAAAAGATAATCTCCATCCGCATCCGTGACTTCGGTACGACAAGTATTCGGCGATGGGTTGATCCCATCCAAGTCACCGCAAATCTGCACCGTAATGCCGGGCAAACCAGGCTCACCAGCATCTTGAATGCCATTGCCATTGATGTCGTTGAATACACGGTCACCAATAAAACCCGATGAGATGTTACTTTGATAACCAAAGTCCTGCGCGTTGTTAACGACACCTCCGGACACAGTGACCACTGACGTGTTGTCATTACCACCGTCCGGATCCTCAGTTTGAGTATGCCCGCTCGGCGCTGATACCGTCACGGTATACGTGCCATCTGGCAGACCAACAAAGCTGTAATTACCGTTCGGATCGGTAGTCTGAGAGATCGAAGCACCGGAGCCGGCACCAATATCTACACCCGCAGGCGGCGTCAGCGTTACAAGCCGGTTCGCTAAGCCTGGATCACCCGCACCTTGCGTTCCGAGTACACCGTCTTCCTCTAAATAGACCGTGTCACCGATTACATTGCCCTGATAATAACCGTCGTCACCAGCGTCAACCGTACTGCCAGTCACGGCAGTTACGACGGTTGGGTCGGTTCCATCTGTTTGGATAAAACCAGTCGGATAGTCCGGATCAGACTCGTCGATATTCACATGCGTCGAACCCGGTGGCACGATCGCTGTGTAGTCGCCATTGGCATCAGTGACGACTGTTTGCAAATTACCTTCAGAATCTGTCACCAACACATTGAGGTTTGCCAGATCGGGCTCACCCAGATCTTGAACACCGTTTCCGTTAGTATCTAGATAGACGTGACCGATCACCGTGGCTGGAAAGAAATAGCCAAAGTCTTGCTCCAGATTACCGCCAGTACCGTACAAGGTAAATTGATTGGCACTGTCGCCGTCACCACCTGGGTCATCGGAATTCGTCGCGCCCGTTGGCGGATTTAACACCGTGATGGTTTTGAACCCTTCAGGTTGCCCGGTGAATAAATAATTCCCCGATGCATCGGTAGTACGCGTTTCGCAAATTGAGCCTTGCACTGCCAAGTTATCGATAAACAATCGTTCATCGTTACCAACGAACTGAGTGACGGCAAACCGAATTGACACTGGATCACCATTAACCGGACTAATCGGCAAACTCAAGAAACCTGAGTCATTGTCAATGTCTTGCCCTTCAAACGTATAGATAGTCGTAAAGCCGCTGCCATTCGAACTAATCTGGACGTCAATTTCGTCATTTGTCTCATAGCCCCCATTTAATCCGCGCCAGTCAAAATTCAACACAGGTCCGGTCACACCGCTGAGGTTCACTTGCCGCGTCAAGGAGGTATTATTGTCACTCAGATACAGCTCACCGGCCGTTGTTATCTGTATACCGCCACCGGTCGCGCCGCCTGAATCTCCGGCTTCAACCCAACTCGATGCCCAGCTTGCTGCGTTGTTATTGTAAGACCTTACGGAAAAATTATCGGTAGCCACGTTGCCGAAATAACAAAGCTCTACTTGAATACCAGGAATACCAGGCTCACCAGGCTCTTGAATGCCATTGCCATTGAAATCTTGGTAAATCGTGTCACCGACGTCTCCAACGGGAACATTATTGTTATAACCAAAATCTTGATCCAGGCGCCCATTCGCGTTTTCGATAGTTGGTCGAGACACACTGTCTAAGACCACAGGGTCACCGTTTTCAGCATCTGGATCAGCGGTCTGAACCCAACCGTCGGGTGAAATCACTTCGACGACATAATCGCCGTTCACCAATCCAGAGAATAAATAACTGCCATTATAGTCGGTCACCGTGGTCACCGGCTGACCTGGGCCTTGACCCAAGTTCACACCAGCTTCAGGGTACAATCGAACCGTCACGTTTTCGATGCCCGGCTCACCAGGATCACGCACACCGTTTGAATTGATGTCTTCAAAGATCGTATCACCCAAGAACGCCACGTCCGCACTGACAGAACGTACGGTTGTACCAACATCCACGGCCGGTGCACCAGTACTTGCTGTATTGGGGTCTTGCCCCCAGGCAGCCGCCAAAATTGCATCACTGCCATCACAGACAAACGCCAACATGCCACTTTGATCGCCATCGATGTGTGCCGGCACGTCGTTCGGTGTATCACGCCCACCATCGTACAAGCGCGCACTGTCGAGTCTGTCCAAGGTTACTAAGTAATCGTAAGTTCGCCCAGTGTTCGGATCAGTATTCACTCCCCCATTTCCGCGCACGTCGACACACACGTCGATTTGCGTGTCACTGGGATCCGATGGATTGTCAGCGATCAACCAGACAGGAGAACCGTTTTCGCCAATTGCGGCGGGCGGCTCAAACGTTGAGAAAGCGGAAGAAGGAATGTCAACCAGCGTGCTGGTGCCAGGCGGCTGCCATTGCGCGGAAAGCTCAGCCCCGCCGCCACCTTGACGGTAACGCACTGTAATCGGATACCATCCCGCTGACCCAATATTTACTGTACCGGTAACTTGTGTTGGCGGTTGGTTCGCATCATTCGTCACCACTTCAAAATTATTATTCCCTAAAAACAAACGCGACCCATCGTCGGAAGTCGTCGCAAACGTATATTGACCAGCCTCTAAGCGTATAAAGCCGTCTAAAATCATCCCGTAGTTGGTGCCAGTATTGCCCGCCAGACCAACCTGCGATGTGGTGCCGGATGCGTCTACAGTACCGTAGTTGTCCTGTGTTGAACTGAACGTACCATTATATCGCCCCCAGTTTAATAGGCCATCACCCACAGAATCGGCTAAATTGTAGGGATGATCGATTGACGGATCATCACCTTCGGCATAACCAACTTGCACCACGTTGCCCATGAGACGATCTGAAGTGGACGCGTGACCCCAATCGTGGGCAGTATCATTTTCATCCGTAACGGTTAAGGCGCCAAACGTGGCGGTTGTGCCGGTATAAAACTTAGCACCTGTACCCGTTGGAATAATTTGTGCAACCGTTTCGTTTGAGGGCACAACGATCGGCGTCTGTATGCCAGCGTTGGTCTCCCAATTGATCGTGATTGGATTCGGTGATGGGTTGTACAGGTAAATCTGCGTTGCCGCGTTCGCCGGCGTGGAGACTGGCTCGTAGTATGTATTTCCAAGCAAGGCGTCAGGAAAGAGGGTAAACCATCGTGAGGCGTACGTGGTGCATTCTTGGCCACTTAAAATGTTTACCTGGACAATGTCGGAGCTGAAAATACGCGCTCCGCTATTCATGCCTACGCCAGAACTCGCACCTTCATTTCGACCAGACACTTCAATCGTCTCGCCACGGTTAATCACCTGCGCATTGACGTCACCCGGATCAGTGAAGTCTCCGTCAGCATTTGAATCCACCGACACACTGGTGCCATCACGCGCTGCCATAATCGTCACCCCAGCCCACTCAAACTCTGGGGCACCGGAGTCCTCACCCACGGGTAGCGTAAAGCTCTCGCCCCACTGGGACATTGGGAACAATTCGAATGCGCCTGCAAATAGTGTACCCGACTGACTCGACCCTACGTTTTGCGGATCGTAAGAACCCGCCCACTGTGCGCGGGTGACATTGATGGTCTCAGTTGAGAAGATACGGTCTGCGCCGTCTAACCCGTCTCGGGTCCGCGTACCACCACCGGTAATGGCGGCACCTGTTATCTCCACATCGGCTAACTGTGTATTGGTGTTGATGGATTCCTCAAACACCACAACTTGACCTTGCGTCAATACGTCGTTGGCATCGACAGTCACTCCCGGAGCCGCGCCATTGGAGACGTCACCGTCGCCGTAGATTCGTGTGGTCGCTTGGGTTGGCGCACTGCCTGCGGCAACAGCGGCAATGTCAGGCTCATAACCATCTTCCCAATGGTCAATCACAATGATGGTACCATTAACACGAGCGACAAAATCCGTAATCGAATTCATCGGTTGGTCGGGGTCGGGGGCGGTAAAACCGGTGCAGCTTGTGGTCGAGCTGATGCCCTCCAAAAATGCTTGCGCATGGTCGCCTGGCAGCGGCACCAAGAATTCCTCAGTCGCTGCAGCGTCTTGGATCGCGCCAACCGTTACCAATGCCGTGGCCGCCAACATCGAGAGCGCTAGAAACCGTGTCTTTAAGCGGGATGCACACGACGAACGCGACGCAGCCGTGCTCTGCACGCCAACAGCATTTACTCTGCCCGCACGATCACGCGCGAGCTCCAACCCGTTTTGAACTCTTTTCATCTGAAAACCCACCGTTCTCGGCAGCTAAATTGTGATAGCCCATGAGAGCGCATTTCCATCGACGCACACGCCACCGTTGAAGCCAGGTGCTACGTGTCGTTTCGAGAAAATGGAGAATGCAAGCGAACGCCAAGCCCGAATAAGACTTAGAAAAGAATGTTCGTATGAAGAAGTGAAAAAGTGCGAAAAAAAACGCAACCGAACGCAACATTCCGGCAATCAACAACATGCCAGAGGTTATGCGAACCCCAACACTCTTGCTATTCAACAACCCTCAAGTTAGTCAAGGCAACCCATGGGAATGCCTACACCCAGTGCAAGATTCAAGCGAGTACCAACCGCGCTTTGAGACCCCACACTATTACCCTATGTACCCTGCATCCACTACTGACATCACATATCAGCCCCCCGCAGAAATACATCCCATAAACTGACTTCACCCGTGCAACCAACCGCGCAGATTCAGTGAGCAATACTGCGCACTTTTAGCCAGCTTTTAGTCGAAAATCATTCCAAAACGTGCCTGCACTTGAGTTAAAAAAATAAAAATTTGCGGGCACAACAAAAATCGACTACGCCAGAATTATACCAAAATCCACAAAACTTAAAAAGCGTTTGACAAGCAACAAATCGAATTTAATGTTTAAAAATCAACCAATTCGGTTGTTTTTGCGGCCTACCTCCGCTACGGCTAGGCGTGACGGTTTAGCGATTTCGGCCAATACACTTGAGATCAGCAAATGATTTCTCTAGCCGCGCAATGAAGGACTCTTCAGCCTTACGTAGCATTTTCCGTGGATCGTAATACTTCTTATTTGGCAAATCATCACCGTCTGGGTTACCGATCTGTGTTGCGACATAATCCTGATATTCCGCAAAATAATCGCGCAAGCCACAACTAAAAGCCCACTGCATATCTGTATCAAGGTTCATTTTAATGACCCCGTAGTCAATAGACAGACTAATATCCTCTTCTGACGAGCCTGAACCTCCGTGAAACACGAAACTTACTGGCTTCTCGCCGCTGCGACCGATCTTATCCGCCACGTAGTTTTGCGAGTTCTTAAGAATCTCTACCGACAACTTAACGTTCCCTGGCTTATACACGCCGTGCACATTACCAAACGCAGCTGCCACGGTGAAGTTCGAACTGATTTTGCTCAATCGCTCATACGCGTAAAACACATCATGTGGATGCGTGTACAACTTACTGCTATCCACTTCAGAGTTATCAACGCCGTCCTCTTCACCGCCGGTAATCCCCAACTCGATCTCTAGCCCAACGTCTATCTTGCTCATGCGAGCCAGATACTTTTCACAGATTTCGATATTTTCTTCGAGCGTTTCTTCCGACAAATCCAACATGTGCGAGCTGAACAGTGGCCGACCAAATTGCTCATAGTACTTCTCTTGGTAGTCGAGCAGGTGATCAATCCACGCGATGTTGGATAAGGAGCAGTGATCGGTATGCAGAATAGCAGGCACACCATACATCTCAGCCAGTTGATGCACATGATGCGCCGCCGATAGACAGCCTGCGGCCGACGCCTGCAGATTATCATTAGGCAAACTTTTACCGGCGTAAAAGTGCCCTCCACCAAACGACAACTGAACAATCACTGGCGACGCGACTTTTGCCGCAGTCTCAAGTATGCCATTTACTGTGTTAGTGCCAACCGCGTTCACCCCGGGTAACGCGTAGCCATTCGCTTTTGCGTCCTCGTAAACATCGATTAGTTCTTGACCATACAACACGCCCGCACGAAACTTACTCATGCTTAACTCTCCTCAAATCTGGATTAGCTTTCGGCCGCTGTGTGCACAAGCATTTCTGCGCGACCGCCCTCTCGAGCGTATTGTAAACGCTCACTCAAATAATTGTCGGCTTATTCCATCCACACAAAGAATTTTGACTATTACAAGGTTTCTGACGCGCCAATAACGTCAAATGCAAGTTACCCAACAACGCTGACCTTCTCATAGTCAGCGTTGTTGGATTGGGCCCTCTTCCTTGGGAGAGAGAGGAGAGAGGAGGAAAAGAGGAACCCGCACTACACCCGAAATCAAATACTCTAAATAAAGATAATTCGATTTCGGGCGGTACTATACTGTCCGACCTGATCGACGGCGACCAACTAAGTGCGACTACATAAATTTATACGCGCCAAACACGTTCAAGCTCGTCGCTGAAATCAGGTCATGTGTGACTGGTATGCCGTGTTAGGTATACTTCGAAGGCGTCACAAACCAACATCATGGAAAGAAAATGAATAAAAAACACGTTATCAACCTGGTAGTCAGCGCACTACTGACGGCGACAATACCAACATTTGCCTATGAAGCTCCCTTAGCCGACACCACGCCATCTATCGACGGCATTGCGAATGATTCGGCTTGGCAACAAGCTGACTGGGCACAGATCGACCAGATCATTTTAGGTGAGGCACCGAGCGCTGACGACTTTCAAGGTCGCTATAAAGTTGTCTGGACACCGGACAAACTCTACCTTCTGGCAGAAATCACCGACGATGTAGTAATCGACACACATCCGGACCCACTGTCATTTTATTGGGACGATGACACGCTGGAAGTGTTTATCGACGAAGACAAATCCGGTGGCAACCACCTCGCCAGCTATAACGCGTTCGCGTATCACATTGCGTTGGACAACCAATCGGTCGATTTTAATAGTAACGGAAAGCCACGCACACTGAATGATCACGTGACGAGTAGCTGGAAACGCAGCATGCAGGACGGTAATAAAATTATTTGGGAAGCCGCTATCAGCATTTACCCCGACTCATTTACCGATCACGATAACACGGCCGAGCCAGTGACACTTACGACTGGCAAGCAACTGGGTTTCATGCTGGCCTACTGCGACAGTGACGGGTTCAAAGGCCGAGAGCACTTCATCGGCTCACACGACATCGAACCCGTGAATGGTGACAAGAATCGAGGTTACATTGACGCAAGTGTGTTTGGCACGCTGACCCTGGCTAACCCAGCCAACCAGAAATAAGGCATCAGGCATCAGGACTCATATTGGCTTCATACCTGGCCTGCTTGGGCATCCCGCGCGAAGCTGGTAATATAAACAGCTATTAACACCCTACTCTGACAATATCCTACCTCTTGGAGGTTGCTCCCCATGCCAACTTACTATCGTCAGTTGTTCAAGCGCGCTGGATTTCGCCAACACCTACGGCATTCAATCTCAATTCTGGCTGGCCTTTTGTTGTTGACCGGCTGCGAACCTGAAGGCAAGAAAACGATCGAAAGCTTCAACGATATCCCAAGCTTTCTCAAACAGCACAAGATTCCGGCAGTGAGCGTTGCCATCATCGAAGATTTCCAAGTCAAACGCGTGATAACCATTGGTGAGAGCGACAGCAACTCCAATCTGGAGGCCACAGATACCACCTTATTTCAGCTCGGTTCCGTGAGCCAGTCGCTGGCGGCAGTGGCCATGATCAAAGCCCTACAGGATCACCAACTCAGCCTGAATGCCGACATCAACAGCATACTCAAGTCCTGGCGTCTGGTGGAGGATCGTTACGAGAGCAAGCACCGCATCTCTCCCGAGATGCTCATGAGTCACACTGCGGGCACCAACATCACAATGTACACCGGTTATCCACATGGTGCCAAACTACCGACAATCCGACAAATCCTAAGCGGCCAGACCCCCAACGGCGACCCCTCTGTCATCCTCAACGGCACACCGAAGGTTTATCGCTACTCAGCTGGTGGCTATTCGGTCATTCAGCAAGCGCTGATGGATCTACGTAGCACATCATTTTCGAACATACTGGATACGTCGATACTGCAACCACTCGGCATGACCAATACCAGCTTTGAACTTCCGTTGCCACAACACCTGTTGCGTCGAGCTAGTACCGGGCATAACAAGCTCGGCAACCCGTTAAAAGAAAAGCATTTCGATTACCCTGAATTGGCTGCTGCGGGCGGCTGGAGCACAGCCGAAAATCTGGCCCGGTTCGTGGTCGAGATACAGAATGCGCTTAGGGGTTCGTCGGCCATAGGATTAAGTCGCGAGTCCGCCAATGAGCTTCTGACTCCTGTGGCCTACAACTACGCACTGGGCTTTGATATTGAAAAACATGGCGAGCACGCTTACTTCACCAACGGCGGTGCCAATCACGGTTTCCAAACTCTAATCAAAGGCCATATGTCAGCGGGGATGGGCGTGGCAATCATGACTAACTCAGACAATGGATTCCATGTCATCACACAGCTGGCACAGTTCATCGCCGAGGAGGAAGCTTGGCCCGGATATTGATCACTTAACACATAAAAAAGGCGCTGTTCGCAAAGACAGCGCCTTTTTATTAATACGCCATTACTCGCCTAGTTAGCACCAGGTGTGAAGCTGACTCGCAAATACCCGACACGCCCCGGAATATCGTGTGATACCAGACTCATGCCCACCAAGCTGGTATCCAGCACTGGCGGATCTTCATCAAACACATTATTGAAACCAACAGTGAATTTGATCGAATTATCAGCAACTGGTGGAACATAACTGAATTGAACGTCCGTAAACACCACTGAGTCAAGCTCTTCGCCCGATGCAGTTTCCATACTGTCTGTGTAACGGAAGCTCACTGAACCGTCCCAATTTGCATTGCTACGCCAACCAAGCGTGGTGGTCATACGCAGTTCGGGAAACGCGCGCTCAAATGTCTCATCTGTATGGCGACCAGTCAGATCATTGCGTGTTTCACTGCCATCTGGATTTGCGGTTCGCTCGATGTATTTATCCAGCAGTGTGGCATTCACACGGGCGGTAAATTGACCTGCGGAAAATGGGTTGGTGTGGTAGTTAAACATCACATCCGCACCCGAGGCTTCGATTCCGCCAATGTTTTGCAATTGGTTATTAACCAGATTCACGCGGCCAGAGGAACTACGCTCAATACCGCTACAAAAGAATGGATCACCGGTATTGGCACAAGCGGTGAGCACATCACCCGGATCAAGCCCCTGAATCGCGTCATCAATTTCCAAATCGTAGAAGTCGACTGACGCAGTGAAACGATCTGCCCAGTCGACATCGGGGTTATACACCAGACCTGCGGTCCAACTCTCTGAAGTCTCAGCTTTCAGGTTCGCATTCCCGGCAGAGACGGCTGACAACTGCGGGTTAGTTTGAGCAACCCCCGCAGGGACACCGAGCGCGGAACAATTATTGATCACGTTTTGCGGTTGTGGCGCATCCCGACCACCATTATTGGAGCCCAGCTGACCTAAATAATCAGCACAAGGGTCAAGGAACGTGAAGTCCTCACGTGCTGCCCCACCAAACAACTCGCCAATACCGGGCGCTCGTAGACCAGTTGAAATCGAGCTACGAACTGAGAGGTCATTGGTGATTTGCCACAGCAAACCCAATTTATAAGTGCCTTCAGAACCAGAGGTGCTGTAATCCGAAGAGCGTACAGCCAGATTTGCTTCAAGATAGCGTGCAAATGGAACGTCAGCGAGAATCGGAATATTTAATTCACCGTAGATCTCGGTAACATCAAATGCACCTTGCGTCGCACCCGATGGAATGCCCGCCGTTTCGCCACGTGCGGCAATTGGGTCTGGCCGAAAAGCGCCTTCATGATCGCGGTATTCGAAACCGGTAGCGAACGCCAATGGCCCCGCTGGGAGCGTCGCCAGATCACCGGATATATTGAACGCAAAATCCGACAGCGTTTGCTCGCTGAAGTCACGCTGCGTGTAGGTTACGAAATCACGCATCTCTTGCGTAATAGAACCGCTGCCATCACGCCCTTGCCCGCCAAAGAAGTTAAATGGTACGCAATTTGGTGTCGCTGCACAGACAGACGGATCGCCCATAGCGACCTGCAGGCGTGCGGCATTGTGTGAATTTTGCTTCTCTTGAAAACCTTGATTATCGCCATAGCTCACCGTGGCGTCCCAAAAGAATGACCGGTCGCCTAACTCGAACTTACCTTCCAGCCCAGTGCTAAAAAAATACGTATCCACATCTTGTGAAAACAAACGCGGACCCGATTCAAGCGGCCGTCGACCGAAGAATTCTAAATTGCCGTTAGCCACTGACAAATCCATACCAAAGGGATTGTAAGGGTTGTTAGCAGAGATAAAGAAGTTATCCAGAATGCGATTACCACAACCATTACCCAAACACAGTGGCTCAGGCGCGCCGCGGGTATCGGAGGTTCGGTTGGTGTAAGACGCGCGCGCAAACAAATTAATGTCATCGGTCAGCGCATAGTCGACGTGCGTAAACAAATTCACGCGCTCACTCGGCGTGCGCAAATAGTTAAAGCCAGCGCCGTTGTAGTTGAACCGGTCTGCTGAGGTAAAGCCGCTGAAATCCCCGCTGGTCGGATTATTGGGGTCAAATGCAGGAATATTGGCGCCACCATCATTCAACGCACCTTGGTTTAAGGTTAAGTCGGCGAAGTCAAAGTTAGGTCCTAAGATAAACCGACCTTGGGGAGTATAAGAGGAACATCGAGTGCCCGACACATCACAGCTGGTGGTGTCTGGTACAGGAAATGCAGACCGTGCGCGGTCGGCGGTGAATACCCCGCCTTCCTCAGTGTAGCTGGCACTGAACACGAAATGCGCCTGATCGCTGCCGCCGCCCCACAACACCGAAATATCGGTATCAGTACCGTCGCCATCATCGAGGAATTCACCCACATGATAGTCAAAGCGCAAACCGTCAAAGTTTTTATTGGTAATAACATTCACCACACCGCCGATGGCATCCGAGCCGTAGATAGCCGAAGCACCATCCTGCAAAATCTCGATTCGCTCCACCATATTGGCTGGAATGGTATTCAAATCCACGGTACTCGGCACGCCCGATGCCGAGGCACCGGCGATCCAACGCCGCCCGTCAACCAGAATCAGGGTCCGCTTGGCGCCCACGTTACGCAGCGACAACTGTGCAGAACCTGCGCCAATGCCAGAACCATCTTGTGGAAATCCGGAATTACCCGGAACATTAAACCGGGTATTGATCGCGGAACCAGTGATTGGCAATTGCTGCAGTGCCATACCTAGGTTGGTCACGCCGGTCTGATCCAGTTCAGCAACGCCGATGTTCATCACCGGGGCGGTGTCGTTTAAGGGGTCGCGGCGAATCCGCGAACCTGTAACAACGATTTCCTCTAACGACGGGGACGCACCTGGAGTCTGGGTGGAGCCAATCGTTGGAGTTAATACAGCGCTTGCGGCGAAGACAGTGCCAACAAACAAGCGATTCATTTTGGTAGGAATCTTCATAACTCTCTCTTTTGTCTAATGTAGGAAAGTAAGAGTATAGACATCGACCAAATAGCGGACAAGTGCCAATCTTTGGACCCAAAATTCGACAACATGTCTAGATATTCTTGCCACCAACGCCGATGTCATCAATCAGGATCATGGGCGACCTAGGCACTTGCTGCCAGCTTGGTCGGCAAAACGGCGTGGCTATCTGGGTTACCGGTGAGCGGCTCTCATTTCGTCGGCAGACCTGATCTGCCAGACCATTATAAGGCGCCTTGGAATGCAACCTTGGTGGCTTCGACGCGATTATGCACTTCCAGTTTGCGGTAGATACTTTTAATGTGCGAGTCGACCGTGGACTCAGCTAAACTCAGTTGATGAGCACATGCCTTACGTGAGATACCATCGACCAAGCGACGCAGAACATCACGTTCTCGGGTCGTCAATTTTCCCAATTTCTCAGCATCATCCAACGAATACTGCTCTGCACCTTGCATGAGAATCTGTTCCTGATCCAGTAGTTGCTCAATATGCCGCTGCGCTAGAACACAAAAAAGCTGAGTCCGCTCCTGCATTTCTGAGATGAACGCTTCAAACTCCGCGCGTGGCTTACGCGTTAAAAGATTAAACCCACCATAGCGGTTGGAACCAGCTAACCGAACCGGTACGCCCAGGCCAGAAATCATCCCGGTCTTATCTGCTGCGTGTTGAATAAAATCAACCGCAGACTGAGGTATGTAGCTGTAGTCTGCCATAAATTCAACGCCGGTTGGCACCGGATCATAACTATGACAACAGAATTCGAGGAAGGGGTCGTAAAAGGCCGAGTCACCGGGATCGTGTAAGCCAAGGTTGTCGTAGTAATAGAAGTCATTACCCACCTTGCTCGCAATCGTATAGACGAAGCCATCAAACCCCAACCCCAGGATTACCATTTCACATTTAAGCCAAAACTCACTAAGTGAACGAGTAGCCTCGACTTCATTTATTCTATCTAGCACGACGAGAATTAAGCCCCTATGACCCTAAATCAGAAGCAAACATTCCCAATAAATGGAATGCAGTGAATCACAGGTTATCGTTTAACGGCACCAGCGTCAATTGGCCAGCATCCCGTGTGCACGGCTATGATCGCCGATCTGACACCACGCGTGTCTGTCCCAGATGGTGGCCCGATCACCCTCACTCTCGTCGACACTGACAGTCGGGTTAACAGCTCGGTGATTGACGCTATTTCTTTAAGCAGTTCCTCTAGATCAACGCCAAGTTCTCGTCGGGCTCGGTCGGCACAATACCCGCGAGACCGAATTCCCTGATATCTGCCTAGGTGGACGGCGCAGGTGAGAGACTGGTCATTAGCAGCTTTCAATGCACGCTACACCCACAACGCGTGTGATTTTCTGTAATGACCGCGTCCTGATCGGCTTAAACCACACCACCGCCCACGTGCGACTGCACATCGCCGATCCCACACTCATTCAACCTTTTGGTACGGTCGCAATAGACAATCGGAGCAACACTGCAAGTTGCAGCTATCAACTTCGCTCACTCATCACACTCGGCCTCATGCACTAGAAAGCAGCGGAACCCGGTGTGCGCGGAAACGGAATCGCATCACGAATATTTTCCATACCTGTCACGTAATTAATCAGACGCTCGAACCCCAAGCCAAAGCCTGCGTGCGGCACGGTGCCATATCGACGTAAATCGCGATACCACCACAGGTGTTCAGCCGTTTCAGGGTCAGGAAAGCGGGCATCCAATTGGGCGAGTCGTTCTTCACGCTGACTACCGCCGATGATCTCACCAATACCCGGTACCAATACGTCCATCGCGGCCACGGTTTTTTCATCATCATTCAAGCGCATATAAAAAGCTTTAATATCTTTCGGGTAGTTTTTAATAACCACTGGCCCTTTGACATGCTGTTCTGCGAGGAAACGTTCATGCTCCGAGGCTAAATCCATACCCCATTGAACTGGAAACTCAAACTGCTGACCACTTTTAAGCAAAATGTCGATTGCATCGGTGTAATCCATGTGGACGAACCCCGAATCAACCACATTACTGAGTCGATTAATTACCTCCTTATCCACCCGCTGCTGGAAGAAGGCCATGTCGTCTTCGCGCTCCTCCAATACCGATCGGATACAGACTTTGAGAAAGTCCTCTGCGAGTGCTGCATCGTCATCCAAATCAGCGAAGGCGATTTCCGGCTCGACCATCCAGAATTCAGCCAGATGACGACTCGTGTTGGAGTTTTCCGCTCGGAATGTCGGGCCGAAGGTATACACCTTGGACATCGCCAAACAGTACGCCTCAACGTTAAGCTGGCCCGAAACTGTAAGAAAACTCTCACCACCGAAAAAGTCTTGCGCGTAATCAATCTCGCCCTTGTCGGTTCTCGGCAGATTGGCGAGGTCCAGCGTGGAAACTCGAAACAACTCACCCGCCCCCTCCGCGTCACTGGCCGTAATAATCGGCGTATTTACCCAGTGGTAGCCACGTTGATAAAAATAGTTATGAATGGTGTTCGCCAGCGTGTTGCGCACGCGCGTGATCGCACCAATGGCGTTGGTCCTCGGCCTTAAGTGCGCCTGGCTACGAAGATACTCAAATGTGTGTCGCTTCTTGGCAATTGGATACTTATCAGGCTCTTCCACCAAGCCAACCACCTCGATCTCAGAGGCTTGAATTTCTACCGACTGACCCTGACCTTCCGATGCCACCAGCGTACCGGTCGCTATGACCGCGCATCCAGCACCTAGGTGAACCACATCAGATTCATAATTTGCCAGCGAATCAGGTACCACCACTTGGATCGGATCGAAACATGAGCCATCGTGCACGGCCACGAAAGAAATACCGGCTTTTGAGGTACGGCGGGTTCGCACCCAACCTTTAATGACCACTTGCTCGTTCAACGCAACAGCGCCACGCATCAACTCGGCAACGGAAAATTTGTTCATTCTGACTGTCTCTCTTTTGCTATCGTCATAGTACCGGAGGCTCAAGCGTATGCTTGACCTCAAATTAGCGTGAATTATAACGTTTTAACGCGCTGCAACCGACTATTTCATCGGATTCGATTCCTTTTTTGTAAAAAACTGCTAGCCTTCGCGTCCGATTTCCAAACCCTTTATTGAGGTATCGCCAGAATGGTTGAAAACAAAAAATACAACGTGCATGTGTTTCAGGATGGTGATGCCTGGAGTGCACAAATCACACGACAAGTCACCTCACGTAAACGCACCGTAAGCAAGCAACAAGATGGGTTTGCTGACGAAGCGGATGCGCGGGAATGGGGTCAGTCCGAACTACAAAAATACGTTACGGCGCAACAGGAACGCAACGTCAAACACGCAACGCATCGAGCCGAATTAGAGCAGCGACAACGTGACCGTGCGGACCGGCGTCGTGCCGCCTATGAAGCCCGCAAGGCGAAGAGTCCAGAATCGGATGCTTGAAGTTTTCCCAATCATCACCACATTTTGTGTTAGGAAATTGTTCCGTAGCTGCACGACAGGAGAATGAATGAGCACCATCATCGATCATGAGCAGGTTCCGGACAGCGAACCCAAAACCCATGCATTGATCGCCTATATTCTAATGACCATCGGCTTGCTGACCGCGATTCCGATTTTGGTTGGCGCGCTGTGGGCCATGATCAAACGTAAACATGCCGTTGGCACGGTCTATCACAGCCACTATACCAACGCGATTCGCACTTTCTGGTGGTCAGTGTTGTGGACCATTATCGGCGGCATTTTGGTCCTTGTGTTGGTCGGCTACGCCATTCTAGGTATCCTCTGGCTGTGGATCGCATACCGCATGATTAACGGCATGGTCAAATTGGTCGACGATAAACCGTACCCGATTTAACCAAGGTAATCGACGCTTGTCGGCATCCTCACAAAGCACTTGTTTTAATTGACCAATGGCTACGCGACACCCTTTTCTACCTACGTTTTCGAAGCTGCCGACCCTGTTGCCGGTATTTCCCTTGCCAGAGGCGGTGTTGCTGCCACATGCGAATCTGCCGTTGACCATCTTTGAGCCACGTTATTTGAATATGGTCGAAGATGCGATGCGCAGCAATCAATTGATCGGCATGATCCAGCCGAGTGACAACGCGGAACCACCCACTCTTTACGCTGTTGGTTGTGCTGGGCGCATCACCCATTACGTTGAACGTCAAAATGGTCAACTCGAAATCGTCTTAACCGGGACCTGCCGGTTCAAGGTCGCACATGAAGTTGATCCAGTGAACGGATACCGCCGCGTAACGCCAGACTGGACAGAATTTGCTGACGACATTCGTTCTCCAGAATCCGACGCCATCGCTGCTGACCATTTGGCTTTGTTTCGTGCTGCCCTGCATCGCTATTTGGAAAACAACCAGATGCAGGCAGACTGGCAACTATTGGACAAATTATCCGGTGAGTCACTGATGGCCAGCCTGATTGGATTGCTCCCCCTTGGCACCGCGAATAAACAGATGCTTCTGGAAGCACAAAACAACACCAACAGGATTATTGCCTTTACGGCGATTCTCAGCGCACAAGACGACGAGCCTAAGTCGCGCCAGTAAGACGCGCGACAGTTTTTCTGGCCATTCACGCTGGGCTGCACTAGGATGTGGGCACCTATTAACTCAGCGAACCATCACTATGAAACGACGCCAATGCAAACTCTGGGCCTGGGCGGTATTACTCTCCAGCGCCATCCTGTCCCCTACAGTCCTTGCCGCACCGGATGCCGATACTGCCTTTGAGGCTCTTTTAGAAAAGCATTGGAATGCGCAACTGGCACAAAACCCAACGTTTGCCACCAGTCTTGGCGCGCGACAATATGATCACTTACTGAGCGACCCATCACTCGAAGCTTACGACCGCGAAGTTGCACAGGCAAAAGATTTCACTCAAGCCTTAGCCACCATCGACGCCACCCAATTAAGTGCTGCTCACCAAGTTAACTACGCTTTGCTCAAACTTAACCTCGAGACGAGCATCGAGGCCAGTGAGCATGGAGGTAAGTATATGATCATCACCAATCGTGGTGGTCCGCATATGAACCTGACTCAGTTGCCTGCACGCCTGCCATTTTTCACCAAGGCGGACTACCAGAGTTATGTGACACGATTGGGCGCGATGCCAGAATATCTGCAACGCGCAACAGAGCGAGTGCGAGCCGGATTAGACGCCGGTTGGGTTCAACCATGCGTCACCATGAAAGGCTATGAGAAGTCGATTTCAGCGCACCTGCCAGAGCATCTGGAAGACAGTGTTTTTCTTGACCCGTTTGATTCACAGCCCAGCATCATGTCGGACTCAGAATTCAAGCAGCTGCGTGAGCAAGCAGCGCAGACCATCGAGAACGCCGTGCTGCCAGCGATGCAGCGATATGCAACTTTTTATAGTGAGGAGTACGCGCCTAAGTGCCGCAACGAAGTTGGCACCGACAGCATGCCCGGCGGCAAAGCCTACTATGCACATCGTGTTAAGCGCTTTACCACCACGGATCGCAGTGCGGATGAAGTGCACCAGATTGGCTTGGCTGAAGTAGCGCGCATCAAAGCGGAAATGATGGATGTGATCCGCGAAGCCGAGTTCGAAGGCAGTTTTGACGAGTGGTTGGTATATTTGCGCGACAATCCGGACTTCTATCCAAAAACCGCCGAAGAACGGATGCAAGTGGCTGCGGCAATCTCAAAAAAAATGGATGGTGAACTGCCAAAACTGTTTGGCAAACTCCCACGGATGCCTTACGGACTCAAGGAAATCCCGCTGGATATCGCCGAGAAAACCACCACTGCGTATTATAGTCGACCAGCCGGCGATGGTTCGCGTGCCGGCTTTTATTACGTCAATACCACCCTGTTGGAAACACGACCGCTGTATCAACTCGAAGCACTGACCTTGCACGAAGCAGTCCCTGGACATCACTTGCAGATTGCGCTGGCTCAGGAGCTCGATCTTCCTGAATTCCGTCGCTACGGTGGGCAGACCGTGTTTGTGGAAGGCTGGGCTTTGTACGCCGAACGACTGGGGCTCGAAACCGGGTTTTACCAAACGCCTTACACTAACTTTGGGCGCCTGTCGTACGAAATGTGGCGCGCCTGCCGATTAGTTGTCGACACTGGACTACACAGCAAAGGCTGGAGCCGTCAGCAAGCAATTGACTATATGGCTGCCAATTCCGGCTTATCGATGAATAACATCACCTCCGAAGTCGACCGTTACATCTCCTGGCCGGGTCAGGCTTTGGCGTATAAAACCGGTGAGCTGAAAATCCGCGAATTGCGTGCACGTGCGGAACAGGCGCTTGGCAATCAGTTCGATATCCGCGCTTTCCACGACAAACTACTGGAGAACGGCGCCATACCGCTCTCCTTGCTGGAGACAATTATGACCGAGTGGATTGCCGCGCAACAAGACGCGGTAAAATCCTGATCCAAGTAAGCCTATTGGTCGAGCAGTTCAGTGTCCAAGGTACGTTGGACTGCTCGATACATCGCATTTCGTTGAATTTTTAGCGCATCACCCGTCGCAACCGGCCAATTTCCATTGGTCGCGATAACCAGATCACGGTTCGGATCAATAAAAATACCCTGGCCAAAGATGCCTTGTGCCGCGAAGCTACCATCGTCGTAGGTCCACCACTGGTAACCATAACCATATCCGTCCCGACCAATATCGGCCTGCTTGCTGCCGGCGCGTTCAAACCAGCCCACAGGCACAATTTGTTTACCATCAATCTGGCCGCCATTTAGTGCAAACACACCGAGACGCGCATAATCTCGCAGACGGGCTGACAAACAACACCCAGCAATTTCAAAACCACCCGCGTTCAGCACCCAGATCGCATCCGACTCCATATTGAGTGGCCGCCAGATTTTTTCACTCAGATAGTCAGCCAGCGTCTTGCCCGTCGCTTTGGCAACCAACACGCCGATCAAATTCGTTTCGCCAGTATTGTATTGCCAGCGGCTGCCTGGCTCCGCATCGCGCTGCTTGGTTTGCATGTAGCTGATGACTGGATCGATTCCATCCATCGGCTTCTGTTGGCCAAATTTCACCACATCTGAATTCGGGTCACTATAGTCCTCGTTCCATTGCACACCGGATCGCATGGTTAATAATTGCTCTACCGTAACGCCATCATACCCACTGTCTTTAAGCTCAGGAATATATCGCGTAATAGGCGTATCGAGACTCTCGATGGCACCATCCTGTAAGGCTGCACCAACCAATGTGGAGGTAAATGACTTGGCAACAGAGAAGGAAGTCCAGCGCTGTTCAGAATCGAACCCCAAGCCATAGCGCTCCAACCGAATTTTGCCCTTGTGCAATGCAATAACTCCAGCGGTTTGCTGGTCTTGCATATAACGATCTAGATCAAACGGTTTTCCATCGTCGGACAAAATCGTAAGCGGTGCTCCATCCGTGAGCTTGCTGACACGCGCACTACGCTTTACGACACGATGTGGTGCAATTTTCTCCATGATACGAAACGCCAATGAACGCTGCGCTGTGCTCCAGAACAGAATACTCTTGTCTTGCGGTAAACTGACCGGGTCGACACTTGGTTCAGCCCAAACTAAATCCTGAGCAGTGCAACATAGAAAACTAACGACGAGCATCAACAATTTATTTTTCATGACTTTCTCCACCCTAATTCGTTTGTGTAGACTTCGCTATTATGAATTCACTTCACTGTAGCGCAGCTAACGTTGCGATACCAAACTAAACCTTCTCCACTTCATAAAACGAGAATTTACTATGAGCCAAAACGAGTACACCCCTCCCAAAATCTGGCAATGGGAGAACGAAAACGGTGGCCAATTTGCCAACATCAATCGCCCGACGGCGGGCAGTCGGTTTGAACGGGATTTGCCCGTCGGCAAACATCCATTGCAACTCTATTCCTTAGCGACTCCCAATGGCGTAAAGGTCACGATTATGCTCGAAGAACTGCTCGCCAACGGCGTTACAGACGCAGAATACGATGCCTTCCCCATTAAAATTAATGACGGTGACCAGTTCAGTAGCGGTTTCGTCGCAGCTAATCCAAACTCCAAAATTCCGGCGCTAGTGGATCATAGTGGCCCTGAACCCGTGCGCGTGTTCGAATCCGGCGCAATCCTATTGTATCTAGCCGAAAAGTTTGGCGCGTTCTTGCCGACAGATTCAAGTCAACGAACCGAAACGCTAAACTGGTTGTTCTGGCAAATGGGCAGCGCACCATACTTGGGTGGTGGCTTCGGGCACTTTTACTGCTATGCCCCGTATAAAATGGAGTATCCGATTGATCGATTCACGATGGAAGTTAAGCGGCAGCTGGATGTCCTCGACCAGCGCTTAGCCGAGAACGAATACTTAGGCGGTCAGGACTACACAATTGCCGACATCGCAGTATGGCCATGGTATGGCGCGTTAGCCTTAGATCAGGTCTACCAGGCTGCCGAGTTTCTGCAAACCGAGTCGTATGAACACGTGATGCGCTGGGCCCAACAAATCAAACAGCGCGATGCCGTGCAGCGCGGCCAGATGGTAAATCGCACCTGGGGCAACCCCAAAGGGCGGCTGCATGAGCGACATTCGGCGGATGACTTTGATACCAACACGCAGGATAAAGTAAACGACGACACCGCGTCATAAGATCCGCAATTGCATCAAAGACTGAGCTCGCTGACGACAGAGAGCATGTCTGACATCCGAGGCTGTTGGGCGTCGTTCACATGGTTAACCACCGTTGCGTTCAATGACGTCGCCAAGCGCGCCAGTTTTTGTAGCAAGACGTCGGACGGTTGATAGACATCAATCACTCCGTCGCACCAGCTCAGTTCCTCGGCTCGACTGCCTTGTTGAAACAAGGCCGAGACGCTGTCGCCCTCGTCGATGATGCAGGAAAAGTCATCGTCATCTTCGACACAGGACAACCATTCGGATTTTGAAATTGGTGACGTCTTGCTGTTCCCTGCCGCAACACGATTAACGGATAGATGATAGCTCATAATTGACCTCGCTGGGATGCCACACGAAGTGGTTTTCCATTCCCCCTACACGCTGCCACAGTATCGGAGTTGCGCACGAAAACGTAGCGCCATTCGACGATCGGTTCAAATGCTGCGATAAACGGTACTCACCGCCTCAATCTAACCAAAAGTTAACCAAAACGGTGAGAGTTCTGCCGATTTCATGCACTACATAGATACCACTAAGAATTTCAGCGCAACACGAACCCAACACCGTACACCGCTGACTGGCAGTGACTTTCCAACCGCGGGTCACTGCATAGGGAAACCGCGCTCAGGGATGAGCTTTTTTAACCCGCTTCGTCGAGCAAGATCATAATCCAGCTGGGAAGAAACTTGCTTGGTCCACGGTTCACCGGTGGTCGCGGTGTGGTTGCACCGACTTCAACCGCGCCAATATCGGGTTGTGCATCACGCAAAGCGCCCAGAATATCGACCTGCGGTGCCCCAGCCACCAATCCGCCATTCACCACCACGCTGTTCTGTGACGGTCGACCATAACGGTTCACCAAATGCACGAAGACCGCTCGAATGTTGTTGAATCCACCATTGAACGAACTCCCGTTATAACTTGGCATCGGCACGCCGGATAGTGCTGGCAATTGCGGGTTCGCGACAATTCGCTGCGCGTCCTGACTGAACCGAACTGCCTGTGACGTGTCAGCCGGAATCGCCTGTCCACCATTGAAATAGAGGTTGCGTTGCAATACCACCGAGGCGTTATCACCCGTTGGCGCATCAAACACATCCGCCCCGGTAAAGCCTTCCGACCCCATGCTGCCGGACGGGTCGGACCAGATATTATTGTTCAATTGGATATTCTGATTAGCTTGATTACTTCCAACCGCCAACAGACGGGCAGCAAAGCTGCGCGATGGCAAGTCACCGACCACCGTATTGAAACGAAAAGTCACATCACGCGATCCTTGTACCGTCAGCGCACTGCGCTGCATGCGGCTGGAATTGCCGAGCATCAGATTGTTTTCAATCAGCACGTCCTGTGCTTCGTAGTTGGCTGTGCCATCCTCGCCGACCCGAATAAAACTCTGACCATCACTGCCCTGCCAGTTAAATAAGACATTGCGTTGCACGCGGATTTGTCGTGACCCAAGAATCCCGTCGCTGCTGCCGTTACTGTCTTTGATCACAATGAACGAACTGGTTGATGACTGAGACCGGGTATTGAAGAAAATATTGTCGCGAATCGTGACATTTTCGACACTGTTCACATCAATGTGTTCATCCGAGCCTTGTTGGTTGTAGAACATATTACCTTCCACCAACACCTCACGCGCGCCATTATTGATCTTAAGCAGGTCGTTATTGGTGCTGTCGTGAATAATATTATCGCGCAGTGTCACGCGCGATACTTGCGTGGTCTGAATTTGAATTACCAGCGCACCGGTATTCGACGCCGCATGCGCAATGTCAAACCCCTCCAGGGTGACACCGGCACAGGTATAACAAATCACCACCGCGCCATCATCATGGCGTAGCCGAGCTTGGTATGGCAGCGAAGACCGAATCGTAATGCCATTATTGAATTGTCGATCCAGGCGCACGCGCCCTGAATACAGACCTGGCGAGACCAAAATCGTTGCGCCATCCGGCACCTGATCGAATGCATAACTAATGCTTTTCCATGGGTTTTGGGCACTCCCATTCGCGGGCAAATCACTGCCCGAGGTCGCCACATAAAAAGTCTGCGCAGACGCGAAAGTGCCCACGACGAGCCATAACACACCGCCAACTATCCACCGCCATCCAGCGAAACCGGTTCGCATAGTCGTTTTCCTCTGAAGCTGTTTAAACCCCTAACGTACATCAGTCCGACCCATCGAAAGATCTAGAGTAGCAGACTCTAGCATTACAAACTGATCGGAAAACGCCAACTCTGCCAAAGGATAAGCAAAGCATGCCATCGTGCTCGCTTCTTAGCGCTAGAATAAATGCTATATAGTGCGTCCAAGAACTGGTAAGTTGAATACCAAGCAGGCTATGCTATTGATCTCCAATTTGGGATTGCGTTTTATTGGAATGAAAGGACATAACAATGCGAAAATTACTTACCCTATTTGCTTTTCAAATCTTCTGTTGTTCGACAGCGATGGCGCAATCCGTCACGTTTACAGGTGCCATTACTCGACACGCAGAGACTGACAAGAACATTGCGGTATCGGGCCAAATTTACTTTGTTTACGGCACCTCAACAACGGCGGATTTGTTTGAGAACTCGGTTGCGCTGCCGTTCTCAATTCCAGCAGGTCAACGTGCGGTCGCTTATGAAAAAACACTCGACTGGGCGCTCGCAGGAAGCGCCAACCCCGAAGGCACATACCCGTCGCATAACTTTTTCCGTGTCATCGTAGAATGCCAAGTAAACTGTCAGTCAGCTAATATCCAGGAAGCTGCCCTTGCTGTGCTTGAAGGCGGTGTCACTGCAAACAATAGATACAACGACGCCGAAAGGTTTGGCGAACATGCGCGAGCTGGCGGCTATGTTGTCAACCCTGTGCTCCTACCACGGTATGGGCATATTAATGGTACGATCAAACTACCGAGCGACACGCGTTTAACTCAAGATTTAACATTAACGCTTGTCGGTTTAGACTTTGGTAGTTGCTGCTACGGTAGCTGGATCTACCCACAGCCACAACAGGTCACCATTCCCGCTGGGCACACCCAGATCGGATTTCGCTACAAAGTAGACACAGAGAGCTTAGCAGTCGCTAGGACAGATGACTTCCGATTCGGGTATTTATGTGACTCAGCACAATGCGCTTCCTTGGGGCTGATAAAGTCAGGATTTTTGGATGCAGATGGAAATCGACTTTATACGCATCGAGGCTTAAGCGGCTCTGAAGCGATTAATTTAGAAATCTCGAAGAGCGATGACACGTTCCGTTTCGACTTGCCGACACCTATTGTGTTACGTAAAAACTCACCACTCACGGTAGTCGCATCAAGACCCGAGAGCGTAGATGTAGAGGAAGGAGTATCCGGTAAACTAATCATCGAGCGGCATACAAATTATTTCGCTTGCGGCATCGATGCCCCTAGCGAAATCAACTTTGGGTCCGCCAATGCATGCTTTGATTATCAGAACAAAACGAGAACTGAAATCGTGTCTAGCGCAGACTTTCAGATCGCCCCGGGCGAGTTGGCTTCCGAACCCGTAATCCTTTCCATTGAATACATGGATCAACTGATCAATCCCTGGCCAGACGGCACCGCACGAAAACTTGATCACCAACGAATCAAATTTGTTTGCGAATCAGGGTGTTCCTCCTCAAAGCTCCGAAAAGAAGGTTATTATCGAGAAGGTACGAAATACAGTGCCCCAGGCGTAACGAGCGCGACTAAATTCGTACTTTCATCGCAGTTTGAAGCAGAAAACTGGCAAATAACAGTGCCTCTCTCTGGTTCTATCGATTTAACTGCGATATTGATGCTGTTAGAAGAGGACTGATGTACGAACTGGCATTTTCTCCTATTTGCTTGTAAACGTGTGGACGAGGCTCATCATCGTGTGTTCCGTCTCTTGATAACCCCAACGGTGATAATTAGTTAAACAATAATAACAACACGGTT
Organism: Arenicella chitinivorans; assembly: GCF_014651515.1. NCBI lineage: Bacteria > Pseudomonadati > Pseudomonadota > Gammaproteobacteria > Arenicellales > Arenicellaceae > Arenicella > Arenicella chitinivorans. The sequence continues at coordinate 352,507 of NZ_BMXA01000003.1, read as the reverse complement.
AACACTATGACTCCAACCACCGCTTGGGATGCCGTGGTGATCGGCGGCGGTCACAACGGTCTTACTTGCGCCTATTACCTGGCCCGTGCAGGCCTCAAAACCTGCGTATTGGAACGTCATCATGAGGTCGGCGGTGCGGCAATCACTGAAGAGTTTCACCCAGGTTTCCGCAATTCCGTGGCGTCGTACACTGTTTCTCTATTGCAGCCCAAAGTCATTCAGGACATGCAGCTTGAGCAGCATGGATTGAAAGTGGTTCTGCGCAAAATTGATAATTTTTTACCGGCTAAGAATGACTATCTGCTGGCCGGTCGCAACGGACTTACCCAGCAAGAAATCGCCCGACACAGCGCGCACGATGCACAACAATATCTGCGTTATCAGCAGGACCTGCATGCTATTGTTGATTGGTTGCGTGAGTTTTTGTTGGAAGTGCCACCGAATGCGGGAGGTGGCCTAGCAGACCTGGTTGCCCTGCTTAAAATGGGGCGCACCGCGAGCAAGTTGTCGCTTACCTCACAAAGCAAGTTACTGGACTTTTTCACTAAATCTGCCAGCGAGATTCTGGACCAATATTTCGAGCACCCATTGGTAAAAGCGCTGTTCGGCTTCGATGCCGTAGTTGGACACTTTGCTTCTCCACACGAACCTGGTTCGGCTTATGTGTTATTGCACCATGTGTTCGGTGAAGCCGCCGGTGTACGCGAAGCCTGGGGACACGCAATCGGCGGCATGGGTGCGATTACGCAAGCCATGCGCCGTGCCTGTGAATCCGCTGGCGTACATATTGAAACCAGCGTCAGCGTGACCGCAGTAGAGACCAATAACCAGGGCGTCAGCGCCGTGGTCAGCGAACAGAAGCACTACCCTTGCCGCTACGTTGCATCCTCAGTGCACCCGAAAATTTTATTCGAATCATTGCTGTCCCCTGACACGCTTAGCATGGAATTTCGCACCCAGATACGTAACTACAAGTCACATTCCGGTACCTTTCGCATGAACGTGGCACTGGATAGCCTACCCCAGTTTCGCCAAGCGCCGTCAAACCCAGATCATTTGACCGCTGGCATCATCATGGCACCCAGTCTCGAGTACATGGACCGAGCGTGGCTCACCGCACGGCAACGTGGCTGGTCGGACCAGCCGATTGTTGAAATGCTGATTCCGTCCACCTTGGATGATTCACTCGCACCTAAAGGCAAGCATGTCGCGAGCTTGTTTTGTCAACAATTCAGCTACACCCTGCCAGATGGACGCAGCTGGCAAACGGAGCGTGAGCGCGCCGCGGACCACATCATCGATTGCGTAGACAGCCTTGCGCCAGGATTCAAACAACTTGTGCTCGGACGCCAGATTCTCAGTCCAATGGATTTGGAGCAGCGTTTTGGGCTAATCGGTGGTGATATTTTTCATGGCCGCATGAGTCTGGATCAGCTATTCTCCGCGCGCCCAGTTCTGGGGCAAGCAGCATATCGTGCCCCGGTCAAAGGCCTGTACATGTGTGGCAGCGGCACGCACCCAGGTGGCGGCGTCACCGGCGCGCCTGGGCACAACGCCGCTCAGCAGTTACTGCGCGACCGTCGCTGGTGGCAACGTACACGATAATTCGCGTATCCACCAGCAGCACTAGATGGTAAGGTTACCGCCATGAAGCGATTATTCGAATACATCCGACTGGTGCTCTTTGTTGGCGGTGTGTTGCTGGGAATCCAAGTTCCTGGCTTCGTCGATCAGTATGGTCAGCGCTTGCAAGCACATACTGTCGAATCAGAGCGTAGTCTTAGTGACTTTCAAAAGGACGCGGATCGCTACTTTGACGGGAGTATCGAAAAACTCGTCAGCCACTACCAAAACAATCCGGACAAAGTTGTCCAGCAGGGCGGTGGCAATATCGGTAAATTGTACCAGCGTCAGCAATATCTCCAGTCTGCCTATCAAGCATTTACCGCCAGTTGGTGGTCACCCTACGTACAAACGCTGTTTAATCCGGTGGTAGATATTCGTGCCCAAGCCGTCGAGAGTTACGACTTTTCAGTCATGTTGAACAGTCATGCCATCGTCACGGGGCTGATCGTCGGCCTGTCTTTGGGCGTCATTCTCGAATTGATTCTTGGTCTGCTGCGCCTCATCTTCAATCGACCCGCTCGTTCACACCGCCCGTTACGACACCGACCACCACGTTAATCCTTACACACGCAGTGTTCGATTCGATGACGTATCTGCCGAGTGAATATGGTAGGGTACAAGGCATTATAAAAATAGTTAAAGAGACTTCGTCATGCCCGTTCTCGTGATGTGTCAGGATGCCGAAAATGCATCTGAATTGCGCCAACAACACCATGCTGCTCACGCCGAGTACATCGATACTGTGCTTGCGCTGGTATGCGTTACCGGCGCTATGTGCCAAACCCCAAATGCCATTGAGAATGATACTCAGGAAGGCACCTGCTTCATCTTTGACACCGACGATATGGCGGTGGCTCGTAAACTCATGAAGTATGATCCCTACGCACAGGCAGGCGTTTACAGCGAAGTTGCCTTTGTGAAGTTTAATCCCTCTGCCGGGTATTGGATTAGCGGCATTCCGGGCGTCATGCCCGGCACAGGCAAAAACAACGGCTAAATCTAAGCCCTGGATTTCTATCAGCCACACGTTTCCCCTGCACCCTTGAACGACAAAGTTGTGTAATTATGTTACATTTTTGTGCGAGCTAGAAATAAATCCGTTCGACTACGCTGAGGTCACAAAGAAGCGACCTGACGTCCTATGTGTGCACACTTAGGCGCCAACAAGACAGTAGCCAATCGGTATTGGCATCGATTTGCCTTCCACCATGGCTTACCGGATTATGTAATTTAATTAGAAAATTGTCGGCAAAACCGCTCGCGGCCGACACTCATAATAAAAGCAACAATAATCGCACCAAGCAAACCATCGGAGACATACGCAATGAGAACCCTATTGTCTGCGGTAATTAAGATCTTAATTACCGGCTTAATCTTCACCATTAGTTCCACGCACGCCAGCGAATCCACCGAGTCTCGCGTTGAGGCCTTACTGGCGAAAATGACCTTGACCGAAAAAATCGGTCAAATGAATCAGTACAACGGTTTCTGGGACGTGACAGGGCCGGCTCCCAGCGAGGGCGATGCCAAAAATAAGCACGACCATATCCGCACGGGGCTGGTCGGCTCGGTGTTAAATGTTAGCGGTGTTGAAGACGTACGCGCACTGCAAAAATTGGCAGTGGAGGGGTCGCGTCTTGGCATCCCATTACTTTTTGGTCTGGATGTCATACATGGCCATCGCACCGTCTTTCCCATCCCATTGGCAGAAGCCGCTAGTTGGGATCTGGATGCGATCGAGTTATCCGCACGACTAAGCGCGGTTGAGGCTTCCGCTCGCGGCATTAACTGGACCTTCGCACCGATGGTTGATATCTCTCGTGATGCGAGGTGGGGCCGCGTTATGGAAGGTGCTGGCGAAGACACTTACCTGGCGCAAAAAGTAGCCGTCGCGCGTGTCAGAGGTTTTCAAGGTGATGACTTATCTCGCGCAGACACCATTGCTGCTACGGCCAAGCACTTTGCAGGTTATGGCTTCGCTGAAGCCGGGCGCGACTACAATACAGTCGACCTTGGTACCCCGACGCTCTACAACGTTGTGTTACCACCGTTTAAAGCTTCCGTTGATGCCGGAGTAGCAACGATCATGAACGCGTTCAATATCCTGAACGGAGTTCCAGCTACCGGTGATACATTTTTGCAACGCGACATTTTAAAGGGCCAATGGGGTTTTCAAGGGTTTGTGATTTCGGATTGGGGCTCAGGTAAAGAGATGGTCTTGCATGGCTTTGCCAATGATCTGGAACACGCCGCTCAGCTGGCGGTCACGGCAGGCTCTGACATGGACATGGAGAGCTACATGTACATTAAGCATCTAGAGACGCTAGTTGCATCTGGGAAAGTAAACGAAACACTCATTGACGACGCGGTGCGCCGCATTTTGAAAGTGAAGTTCGATTTAGGCTTATTTGACGACCCGTATCGTTATGCGGACTCAGTACGCGAAAGCACGTTGATTAATCATCCAAAGCACCATGCAGCGGCGTTAGACGTGGCTAAGAAGTCGATGGTGTTACTTAAAAATGAAAATCAACTACTGCCGTTGTCAAAAACCAAAGGCAAGCTCGCCATCATCGGTGATCTGGCCGATGACAAGAACAGTCCGCTGGGCAGTTGGCGCATCGGCTCGATTGACAACACCGCAGTCTCACTAACCGAAGCAGTGGCCCGATATCGTCAGGACATTCCGTTTGAACAAGGAGTTAAGCTGTCTGTAGGTGAAGAGAGTTTTCTACAAGAAATTGTGGTCAATGAAACCGATCGCAGCGGCATCGCCGAAGCCGTCGCACTGGCCAAACAAGTCGACACCGTGGTGATGATGCTCGGCGAACATGGTTTCCAGTCTGGTGAAGGACGCAGCCGGACCGACCTGGGCTTACCTGGTCTACAGCAAGAATTGCTTGAAGCAGTACACGCCGCCAACCCAAATATCGTACTACTGTTGAGTACCGGCCGGCCATTGGCGTTGCCTTGGGCTGCTGAACATATTCCTGCCATTCTTGTCACCTGGCAATTGGGCACCCAAAGCGGCAATGCGATTGCCGAGGTATTATTTGGTGATCATAATCCTGCAGGCAAATTGCCGGTGAGCTTTCCCTACAATGTGGGGCAAATGCCACTGTATTATAACCGCATGAACACGGGTAGACCGGCAAACGTGGACGGGAATGTTTTCTGGTCGCACTATATCGACAGCCCGAGCGACGCGTTATTTCCATTCGGTTTCGGTCTAAGTTATACGCGCTTTGAACTGTCAAACCTGCGTATTGATGCCAGCGATAAAAGTGCAGTTCGTGTGTCCGTGGACGTGGCGAACACGGGTAAACGAGCTGGTGAAGAAGTCGTTCAACTCTACTTGCATGACAGGGTCGCGAGTATTGCCCGCCCCGTCAAAGAACTGAAGGGTTTCCGCAAAGTCGCCATTGAACCGGGCGCGAATCAAACCGTCGAATTCATACTGAATGACGAAACCCTTGGGTTTTTCAATCAACATGGCGAATGGTTGGTTGAAGCAGGTGAGTTTGGCGTCATGGTCGGCACCAGCTCACGCCAAGGCTTACGCGGCGAGTTCTCACTCTAATCCGAAGTCTAGGTAAATTTAGCAGGCTAAATAAAAACGCCCTAACTCAGGTCAGACGTAGCGATAATGTTGCTGCGTCTGACACACTTGCTAAGCGCTATCGTAGCGGTATCCGACACCATGCACCGTGGTGATCAGACACGGTGCCGACGGATCCAACTCAACCCGTTTTCGTAATGACGAGATATGCTGATCCAAGGTCCGTGAATTCGGTAAGTAAGTTCGTCCCCAGGCTTGGTTAAATAGTTCTTCACGGGTAACGACCTGATTAACACGACGATGAAGTAAATGTAGTATTTTGCAATCTCGCACACTCAAATCTATTGTTTGATCACCACGTGTGGCACGCAGTTCTTGCATGTTTACGCGCAGATCCCCCATCGTAAAACTGGGCAGTTGAGCCTGTCCCTGATCGGTGCTCGTTGCCAGCCGGTAACGTCTCGCCACGGCCCGCACGCGTGCCACCACTTCATGCTTACCAAACGGTTTCATAATGTAGTCGTCGGCACCCAGTTCCAAACCGAGCACCTGATCGATTTCCTCAGACTTAGCACTAATAAACAGAATCGCCACTTGAGCGTTTTGCGCGCGAATTTCTCGACAGACAGCATAGCCATCACGGCCCGGCATCATGATGTCAAGCAACACAATATCCGGTTGCATGGCGGCATACTGCGTCAGCGCCACGTTGCCGTCCTCGGCCATTGAGCAAGAGTAGCCTTCGGCAGACAAGATGTCGTACAGCCCGTCGCGGATCAACTGGTCGTCTTCACAAATCAATAATTTCATTATCCTGCCTCAGCCTGCGGTGTGCTTAGTCGTAAGATAAAATGTGCACCTGAACTTGCCGAGCTTAGCGTCAAATCGCCACCATGCGCGCGCGCCAGATCACGCGAAATACTCAAGCCTATGCCGGTCCCGGAGACGCCCTCAGTCAAACGACTACCGCCACGCTCGAATGGCTCAAAGATGCGTTCCTTCTGTTCTACATCAATGCCACGTCCAGCATCAATGACCTCTATTTGTGATACCCCGCTTGCATAGACGGTTCGAATTCGTGCTAACTTACCCTCAGCAGCGTACTTTTCCACATTGCTCAACAGGTTATTCAAAACCTGTTCAACCACCGCCGCATCCACCATCACCTTTACCGGCGCATTTAATTCCATCGTCAGCTCGATGCCCTTAGCAGACAGCGCAGGTTTAAACAACGTGGCTGTTGCGCGTACGATATCGTCCAAACTATGCGGTGCGGGCCTTACTGTAATCGGGTGTTGTCTCGCACGTGAAAAGCTTAGGACATTGTTGATTAAACGCGCCAGACGTTGACTCTCTGCGCGCACCACGCCACTGAATTTCTGTAAACGGTCACGATCTGGCTGCGCATCGTCGCTTAGTTCAGAGTCCAGCATTTCGGTATACATGCAGATATTGGTGAGTGGCGTTTTCAATTCGTGTGACACCTGATTCACAAAGGTGACACGCTGCTCCGCTTGCCGTATGTCGCGTCGCAATTCACGTAGGAGATAAAACCCGATCACGGCCACCGCCATCCCCAACACCAGTAAAGTGGCGTAGAACACCAGGCTCTGTAGCGCACTGGTAAATCCCGTGCTTGGCGCGTAATACGCCAATCGCCAGCCATCCAACGGATACGGCAAGAGTCGCTGCGATATCGCTTCCTGATCATTTGGAACCTCGTATTGACCCCACTGATACACAACATTCTGCTGGCGGTCGAACAGTTTCACACGAGCCCGACCCAAACGTAACGCTTCGCGCCGATCCGGCAACACATTGATCAACTCAGACAACCAGAACGCGTTTGACAGCTTCTGCCCAATCAAGTGTTCACGCGCATCGCGAAACCAATAAAACGTCTGTGTCTCTGTGCCAATATCCCAGGTGGTCCAACCTTGTTCCTGCACTTTTTGCTTGGCGATTGCGGCTGGCACCGACGCCTTTGATGGCATACCGGCTTCGTCTCGGTTCGCAAACTCATCCAATACATCGGCTAATTCCGCAGCGCGCGAGTAACGCTGCCGTTGATTGTGGTTGGCGGATACCTCTTCAGATTCTTTGAATTTGGCGTAAAACAAACTCGGGTCTTGCCATAATCGCTGTGTTTGTTGAATAAACTCACGCTCGCTCAACGACGCTTGGTTCGTTTGAGGTGGAAATAGTCGATCACCGTTTGCACGCAGGATGAAGACCTGATCGAGCATTGGGTCAGACTGAACCAGTGCGCGAATCAACGCGATCTTTGCGGCATCTAGACCGACGCTCAAATCCAAAAATTGCAGACTGGCGTACGACTCTTGTTGCAACTGTTTAAAGTAATCATCGATCACGCCTTGCGCTTCAAGCAATCGCGCATCCGCCAATGACTGTGCCTGATGCGCCCTGACTACCCGCTCCTGTTGATACAATCGCCCGCCCAGACACATCAAAGCAGCCAGCGGCAGGCACACAAATAGAATCAGCAGTATGGGGAATCGACGTTTCATTTACACCACGGCACGTGGGCTACCAGAACACGAAATAGTAGCACACGCACCCCAGGCTCAGTTCGGCGATCCCGAGCGACTCGAATAGGGCTGTTGTTTCGACCGCTTGTAGGTTCGCTCTTTTAAAATCTTACGATTTTTATTCCAGTCATCTTCACTAACCACCTCAGATTCCTCCAGCGATTCCTGTGATTGACGTTCCAATTTAGGTGATTGAATCAGGTCCGCCGCTTCGTCCAATAATTGCGCATTGGAACGCAAAGCCTTTTGTGCGCCGACAACGTCACCACGATCCCGCAGCTCAACTGCCCTTCGAGCTTCGACATTCGCTACCTGTTCGATTGCCGCTTCGTACGCACTGCGGTCAATTGACTCCTTAACGCGTTGTTCCGATGCCGTGAAACTGGCTTCGATCTGGTTCTTCGCCGTCATGGTTTTTTGCAACGCCATATTATTATATTTGACTCGGACATCGGCGACTTTGCGTTTCACTCCAGCGTCACTGGCAGGAACTTCAACCTCCAACACCACATAGTTCTGTTGCGCACTGTAAAGTTGATTTACCGTCGTGACGACCCGGTTTCCAATAATAGTACCGTCGCGTCCAATGATCCGGATCGGGCGCACACCTTCATCACACACAATTTCAATTTCGACATTCTGTGCCACCACGGACATCGCATCGCCGAACTCACGATCAAATACGCGCGCTAGGTCAGCAGAGTTTTCCACAAACTGGTGATTACCGTCGCTATAATTCGCCAGCTGTGTCATCAAGTCTTCGTTGTAACCCAGACCGAGTCCAATCGTCGAGACACTCATCCCCTCTTTCGCCAAAGAGCGACCTAGCTGCCCCAACGCCGACGGTGAATCTGGTCCCACGTTTGCCATACCATCGGACAGCAGCACCACGCGATTAACGCGCTCTCGGTCCAAAAACTTTCGCACTTCAAACGCGCCCTTGCTGGTGCCTGCGAATAGCGCCGTGCTGCCGTTGGCCCGGATAGTTTCAATTGCGTCGTAAAGCCGTGACTTGTTGGTAACCCGCGTGGCCGGTACGAGAACGTTCACCGTACTATTATAAGTCACTATCGATACCACATCGTTGGCCGACAATTTACTCACCGCTAGGATCGCGGCTTCTTTGGCACGCGCTATTTTCTCGCCGCTCATCGAACTAGACTCGTCCAGCACAATTGCCACGTTCAACGGTGGGCGCTCTATGCTCTCGGACATTTCATACCCAGTGAGCGATACCCGCAAGTAGGCATTTTGCGTGCGACCCGCTTCCATTACGGGCGTGGCCAAGCCACTTTTGACGACTACCTCCTGATCATTGTAACTGATATTCACTGCACGCTTGGCGGTGCTAATGTCGCTGTAGAGACTTGCCATCATCGCGACCAGCAAGCCTGCGATCAAAGTCATTGTTCGTTTTACCATGTTCGTACTCCTTCATTGAGTAGGCTGTTTAAGTTATCCACAGCGTATTAAAAATCAGGTTCTGGCTGGTCAGACAAATTTAAGAAGCATGTAAAAATTATGTAAAAAATGGTTATCTACGGCCCAAGTAGGCACGGTTCGATGACGCATCTATTTAGGCAAGCATCTGTTTTTAAACGTCATTTGTATTTATCTGCATACGTATTCATAGGCAAATAGCGAATTGAATACGTATGCAATCGACGCCAAGCACCCCAAACATAGTCTAGAGTTATGACCGCCATAACCACCAGAGATACAAATCAGGAGCAAGCCTTGAATACACCCTACACCAAGCCGCATTGGCTACGCAACGCACTCACCTTGGCGGCCATGTCGACCATTTGCCTAAACGCCAACGCACAATCGAATGGTGACACCTTTGTGCATTTATTCGAGTGGAACTGGACCGATATCGGGCGAGAATGCACCGAATACCTAGGCCCGAAAGGCTACAAAGCGGTACAGGTACCACCACCGCAGGAGCACGTTTCAAAAGACTACAATGCCGTAGACGAGGATGCTTGGTGGTTGCGCTATCAGCCAATGAGTTACTCGCTCGGTAACACACGTAGCGGCACCGAACAGCAATTTCGCGATATGGTCACCGCGTGCAATCAGGCCGGCGTTGACGTCTATGTTGATGCAGTTATTAATCATATGGCAGGCGATGGTGGAAACGGAATAGCCAGCAGCATGGGCCGATTTGCCACGCAGAATAATTACCCTGCGATCCCTTATACCAACAGTGACTTTAATAACTGCGGCAAACCTGAGATCAGCGGTAGTGATTATTCAAATAACGCCTACAATGTTCGTCACTGCGATCTAGTTGGTTTGGATGACTTGAGAACCGGCTCTGAAAACGTTCGTTCGCGCATCGTTGACTTTTTGAACGGACTGACGGCCATGGGCGTTAAGGGCTATCGTATTGATGCAGCCAAACACATGGAACCGGCCGATATCCAAAATATTGTGTCACGCCTAAACCCAATCACCGGCACCACTACACCAGTGTATATTTTTCAGGAAGTGATTGATAAAAATCCTGGCCAAGAAGCGATCGCAGCGACCGAATACATCGGTATCGGTGACGTCACCGAGTTTCAATGGGCAGAAAATCTGGGTAAAAAATTTCAAGGCTTATACGAACCCTCCTTCGGCCAAAACGGTAAACTTTCGGACCTGCAAACTATCGGCACGCCCGCCTGGGGCATGCTCCCCAGCGACAAGGCAGTGATCTTTGTTTCCAACCACGACGATCAACGCGGCGACGGTCGCTTTGGGGTGGTGGACTTCAATGACGAGGCTGGGCTGAACTATATTGCTGAGGTTTACCAATTAGCTCAACCATACGGCTACCCAAAAGTCATGTCGAGTTACTACTTCTATGGCAATGAAGATCGATCAGTCAGCCGTCCCAATGTGCCCACTAATTCGCCAACCGGCGGATGTGACGCGCCCTATGGGCCCAACCGAGGCGGCACCGAAGGTTGGGTTTGCGAGCATCGTTGGGCCGGTATTGCCAATATGGTGGCATTCCGTAAAGCGACCGCGAATCAGCCTCAGACACACTGGTGGGATAACGGCGGCAACCAAATCGCCTTTGGTCGTAACGGTCACGGGTTCATCGCCATCAACCACGAGTCATTTGCGCTGAATCAGCAATTAACCACTGGCATGCCAGACGGTGACTACTGCGACATACTGAGCGGTGAGTTTGTTAATGGCAATTGCACCGGTAACACCGTGACCGTGAGCGGCGGGCAAATCAACGTTAATCTGACCACACGCAACAGCGCCCTAGCGATCCATAAAGACGCCAAACTCGGTGGTGTGATTGGTGGCAGTGACCGACAAGTTAATTTCACATGTCAGAATGGATACACCAACTTCGGCACCAGCGTCTACGTGGTCGGCAGCAGTAGTCAGCTTGGCAGCTGGAATCCGAGCAACGCAATCAAGCTGGACCCGACCGCCTACCCAACTTGGAGTGGCACGATCACCCTGCCCGATAACCAGGCCATGGAATGGAAGTGCATCAAACGACTCGAATCCGGCGGCGGCGTTGAATGGCAAAACGGTGCTAACAACGCATTGAGCGCCGCAGCAACCGGCACCAGCGGATCGTTCTAGTTTTTCGCAATAGCTAAAATGTAAGGAGTGACAAGGTGTTCCAAAGCACCTTGTCACTCGTATGCCGGTCTAGCGTCTGCTAGTGGGCATCAATCGGCGTCTGCAATGACCGCAGGTAGGCGACAAGATCCGATCTTTGCTGAGCGTTCAATTTTAACGGTCGGATAAAAGCCGATGTATTTGCTCCTCTTAGACCCAGATTATAGTGTTGGACAACGTCGTCGAGTGTTTGCGCGCTGCCATTATGAAAATACGGCGCGGTCAACTCCACGTTCCACAGGGACGGGGTTTTAAATTTACCCACGTCTGACGGCTGTTTTGACACACCACCCAACCCAGAGTCAGTGTCGGTTAAGCCAATGTCGTGAAACTGATTATCGGAAAAGTTCGGCCCAGCATGGCAGGCCACACAATTTGCATGACCAAAGAATACCTCTTTACCACGCTGTTGTTCCGCAGTGAGTGGCAGCACCGGCGTTTGCGTCTGAATTCCCCGGATGTACCTCGCCAACACTAGAGACAAATCTGTATAGTTCACATCCCGCCCAAAGATACTCAGAAACTCCGGGTTAAACTCCTCGAAAGCGGGACCATTTTGATTTGCCGGCGGTGTCATGATGCGCGCCAAAACCGCAGAAGGATCAAGGTGATTTCCTAACTCATTTTCACTCAATATTGGGTGCAGAACTTGCTCTTCGAGTGACGCTGCTCTGCCGTCAAAGAAAAAGTGGTTACCAAATAGGAGATTCATCAGAGGCGGCGTGTTCCGCGAAAGTTGACCACCAGGAAATGGCTGCGAAACAGCATCATCTATACCATCATTGTCAACATCACCATCGCCAAACCCCTCTGCAGGCTTATGACACGAGGCACAACTCATCGACAAATTTGCTGACAACAGTGGCGAGTTGAATAAGGCTTCGCCCAGATCACGAATTGCTTGATCTTCTCCACTAGGCAAACTTGTGAACTCCTGTGCTAGATCGGAAAACTGGCTTGCGGTTTGTATGCCACTATTCGTAGTTGGGACTCTCTTGATTCCAGCCAACCGCTCCACCTCGTCCGCCTCCAAGGCGCGAGAATACAAATACACTTCGTCCATCTGCAATTGCGTTATCGTTACGGAGTCTGAACCACCTGGACCAAACGTGGCTATCATGGAATTTGGTTCAGCCAAGCTTCCACTGATGTTGACGGACTTAACTAGCTCCCCGTTTAAATACAAAGACAGAACCTGTGCCTTGTAGGTGAACGCAAAATGATTCCATGGCTCGGTCATAACGACCGAGTGAGAATGCGCACTCCCAAGAGAACTGAACGGATGGTCAGAAGTGAAAAGCCGAAAGGTGAGGGTATCGCCATACATCCAATGGAGAAACAAACCGCTGATCCCCGTGATAGGTGAGTCTGGTTCTTGAGTCGGCAACAGAGCACCACCCCTGCTCAACCAGTATGCAATGGTAAACTCCTGAGCGTCTAACAGTTGCTGCCGAGCTTGAGGCTTCAGCGTGGTTTCCACTCGTGACCCTTTCTTCATCGTGACGGCATTCCCAAAGTATCCGTCTTGCCCATCTTTTAATTCTTTAGTTGTCTCCCAAGTTGCTGCCCAAGTATCAACCACATCATTAATTTCGAATGGATAGCCAATTGGTGTCTCTTGCGCGCTCTGTAGCGGATCAACAAAACCAGTGAACGTACCGGTATGATGAAACTTAGAATAATCCGCTGTCTCCGACACGACATACTCATTAAAATGCCTTGTGTTGACGCTACGTCTAAGCTGACCAAGCTCAAGCCCTTCGACAAAGTAGTCGATATCAGTCTCATTGAATCCAATTGGTTCATTCATGGGGTAGTAAATCAGCAGATCATCAAAGTTGTCGATCAACGGCATTTCGACGTACTTATTTCCACCAGTCACAAAAAAACCATACGAGTTTTTATTTCGGTTAAGCGGTAAAACTGAATTCACTTCTTCCGCAAATGGCGACCAACTTGACCCGAACAAGCCAACGGGCGCTAACAATACCTGTTGATAGGCTGACTGAATTGTCTCAGTACCACCTAGAGATGGAATCGTCAGTTCTCTGTAAGCCTCGCGTGTAGCAATGTCTAAAGCAATGTCTTCGTCAGACTTGGGCGCTGTATTAAATCTGGGTTTAGGTGGATAACCCGAGACAAGTGGGTTGCCGCGCACCAAGTTCGTATCCCCATCCACATGCGTGAGAATCCAACCCGTTCGTTCACCGACCATCAGTGTACCTTGTCGACGCGCACCAAAAAAATTCGGTACCGATGAAAATACGACTTCTGACGCATCGAAACTCACCCAAGGGTATGCACCAAACAATGTTGGTGCCACGTTACCGGCGTAGTCCTCGATAGGCTGAGCCGCGATCGGAAACCGCTCAGAGAAGCGCTGGTTGCCACTAAACAGCGACTCATTCGCTGACCCAGCGCCGTGCGCGGTGTACATATCCGCCAAGTTTTCCGGCACGGACCATGTATCGTCTATGAACTGGTTTTTACTATAGACGTAAGAAATCATCCCTCCGTAACCAGGCCGCACCGCGGGATAGGGGTTGCCACTGTAAACAATCAGGCTCCCATCGAGCGACACGGAGTGCTCATAGCCATATATATATGGGTCAGAGGTATTGGCTCTGCTTTGAATTTTTAAAGCAGCCGCGGGGGACAAATGCGTGGCTGATGCGATTGAAGCATGCTCTGTGTCGGGGTCTTGTACGATAACCTGACCCCTGAATTTGCCTAGAATCGTTTTCTTCTGATTTGTATTAGCATTCAGATAGTGTTGACTCTCATCTTGACTCCCATCTTCGTCGTTAACCCCGTATCTTGGTGTACTCATGATGGCATAAAAGAGATAAGTCATATGCGTACCATTTGGATCAGCGGACCCGCTTGCATTGGACTTGTACGGGTTTTTTTTCAAACTAGGATGCGGGTACACAGACATCTTCGTACCAACATTCTCCACATGGAGGTCCTCGGGACATGCCACTTTATGCCGGGCGGAAAAAAGATCTGGATCTTGAAAATCCACTTTGCCTTGATCTATTGCCAGTCTTTTGTGCCGAAACACCCTTACCATGAAGGCCTTCTTCTGCCCTTGATCACATGTTATATTCCCTTGCCCATAGAAAAATAACTTACCATCCCAAGATGCTGTACTTACACCAGTACCCAACCCGTGCTTTTTTACGTAATCAAGCTTAACCCTTTCAGCCGCACCAACTTCTGGCGATGCGCCGTTCTCCAATCCGATAAGTGTCAACGATTGCACCGTGGTCGGGTAATTGTTACTTGCGCCAACTCGCAACTCGAGCTTGACTACCCCATTGACCGGTGTATCTGAAAAGGTAAAACGCACGCCTTTTTCACATGTTAAAGGCACACTTTGACCTTCTAGGTAAACACAGGCTTCATCATTGCCGTCATAATTCCAGTTAACGATTATCGGGCACTTCTGCTCCGTGTTCAAAAAAATGCAAACTTGTTTGTTTGATTCAAGAAAGGTCTGTGCATAAGCATGTTGCCCGCCTAAAAAACAAATTAGGAAAGCCAAAGAAAATTTTATAGATTTGCGCAAAGGGATACCTCCATGTCTTTATGATTACGACACTAATTTCTAACGTCGCAGTGAGTCGTAGGGAGGTAAAAGCATACCATCAAATTTCCGTTTACATTTGTTTAGTATCCGAATAATTAATGCTCAATTACAACGGCTTATAATATTCGGCAAGGCCCGTCAAAATATTCGTGGTTGCAATAGCAGACAGTATCAAGCCCATAATTCGACTCACCACGCTCGCCCCGCTGGTGCCAATCAATTTGGTAATGCTGCCAGCCAAACGCATCAACACGTAAGCAATCAATACCACGGCCAACATCATGGATGCTGTCTGCGCTTGCTCCCATACACTAAAGCGGGAATTTTCAGTCAGCAACACAGCCGCCAACATGGCGCCTGGGCTCGCGATAGAAGGAACGGCAAGTGGAAAGATAGCCGTTTCGCGATGGTCTTCTTGCAACAATTTAATTTCTTCGTCCGGCTTACTTTCACCAAAAATCATGGTCAGTGCGAATAGAAACAGCACGATACCGCCGGAAATCTGAAATGCCGGTAAAGGAATCGACAATGCTTTCAAGATGTACTCCCCAACCACGATAAAGAAGATCAGAATTGTCGCAGCCACTAAGCTCGCCATCCTGGCGATTCGTCGCTTGGTTTTGACGTCGTATTGTGACGTGACGGCAACAAATACCGGGATGGTGCCAATAGGGTCTATGACCGCAAAAAAAGCGATAAACGTCGCAAGAAAATCAATCATGCTAGCAAGTAGAATAAGGGTCGATCGGAATACGTGTGGCAAGACATGCCGAGCTTAAAACATAGTGGCAAATTGTAAGATTTCAAGTCCTATGACTGAGCAGTATGCTGCGCGCGTGTACACCGCTACACCGCGTAATAATGCGCAACTAAGAATTAAGAAAGAATTGAAATGCGCACCGTCATCGCCTAATTTTTCAAGCACGTCGGTGTTGCCTGTACTGAGAGCCCTGTTGTCTTGAAGGTTGATAAACCTATCGTCTCACAGTAAGTGTCAAATAAATTCGACATTTGCTACACTGGATGTGGGTCTGGGTACCGAAAATAACCGGGGGAGACATGGTCTTTATCTCTGCACTGCTACGAGTGCTCAAGTCGTGCGCGTGTTTACGCATCAAAACTGCTACTGTCATGATTTTGGCTTCTATGGCCGCGTGTTTCGCCGGCCAAAGCGCCGCCATGATTTGCTCAACCAGCCCGAATACCGCCATCCCGGACGGAAGCGGTTCAGCCACGCCAGGGGCAACTGCTTCCGTCTTTATTACGGTCCCGCCAGCCTACACGAACAACATCACAGACCTAAATTTTCTAGCACAAATAAACCATACCTATGTCGGCGACTTGATCGTACGTTTGATTAGCCCTCTGGGCACCACAGTCACATTAATTGACCGCCCAGGACGCCCACCGGCTACGTATGGCTGTTCCGGAAACAACATCAATGCCACCTTGGATGATGGTGCTGCAACGGCGATCGAAAACCAGTGTGCCGGTGCAGTCCCGACGATCACCGGCACACATAGCCCCAATGGTAGTCTCAGCGCGTTTAACGGTCAGGCTCCGGCTGGCGTGTGGCGCATCGACGTGACCGACAATGCCGGCCAAGACACCGGCACAATCATTTCATCCGGCATGTGTCTGGATTTAACCACAGTGCCTGTGGTCCTGAGCCAATTCACGTCACAACAACGCGGAAAGTATTTAGTGGCTCGATGGCAAACTGCTACCGAAGCCTTCAATCTAGGATTTGACCTCTGGGGACAAATCAATTCAGACTGGGTTCAACTTAACCCAGCACTGATAGCGAGCCGACAATTCGACTCCACCAGCCCGCAAAATTACCGGCACAAATTCGATCTCACACAGTTTGATGGTGAGATTACCGCAGTTGGTATCTCCTCGGTTTCTTCAGCAGGCGAAGAAGAGTTCTTTGGACCCTTCGACATTGGCGAGCAATATGGCGAAGAGACCATTCCAGCCGTCGTCGACTGGACCGGCCAACGTCAAACTTTCGCGCGCTCAATGCGCAACGCTGGATTCTCGCTCTTGAACGGTAAATGGCGTCAGAATAAAGGCAAATCCCGCAGAAACCGGCAAACTCACTTTGAACCATTCTTAGTCTCCACGCAAGGCGAAGGTGTGTACCAAATTTCGCATCAAGAATTGCTTGACGCCGGCTTAGACCTGACCGGTGTGCCGCGACGTAAAATTGCCGTGACACGCAATAATGTCGGCGTTCCTCGCTCTATCACCCGATCGAAAAACTCTAAGAAATTTGGACCTGGTTCAAGCATAATTTTTTATGCCAAACCAGTTGATCCCGAAAACGCTCGCTATGTAGACCAAGCGGTGTACAAAATATCCCTCGATCCTGACAACGCTATTCCGATAAAGAAAACACGCGCACCCAAAAGGCGCGATCTGGCCAATGCGTCAGCTCAGATGACCACCACGCTGCTGGTCGGCGAACCCAAACTCTATTCATTCATACTGCCTGGGAACCAGCCTTGGTACGACAGCCCAATACAAGCCTATCGTCAGACCGGTCGCAAACTGATCAATTTTTCAATTCCAGAAACAGTCCTGACGGCGCAAGCTGCTCAACTCAAGCTTAATTTATTAGGCGGAATTGACTTTCCCGGGATCGATGTCGATGGTGACGGCGAACCCGAACCTCACCACCACTACAAAATATACGTCAATCGAAACCTACACCCGGAACCCGTGCATGAGGGTTTTGCCGACGGCTTCAACCCCATCAATATTGAGATCGACGTAGTGGACCAGTTTACGCCAGGCGAGAATACGGTCGAATTCGAACTCATACCCGACAATGGACTCAACCTGGACGCTGCTTACTTTATCGACGCCTCGGTGTCGTTCCAACAGCCATCCACCATGCTTGATGATTCACTAGTTCTGCGGGCACAACCAGGGCATGAATTACAACAAGTAACCATACCGTCAGGGTCTCGTCCTCAAGCCTTTGGGTTCGACACCAGCGGGAACTTTTCACAACTCGGCGTCCGGCGGATAGCAAATGACGCTATCTTGGTAAACGTTCCACCCAAAATTCAACAGGGTGTGACCCCCGGGATTTGGATCGCAGCGACCAATGGGTTCAAGCACGTCTCAGCGATCAATCTCGCGGTGACCCCCACAGCAAAAAGCATGGCACTGGATGAGATTGATTACGTTGTCATTGCGCACCCGTCATTGATTGGGCCAGACCTGGATCGATTTGTCGCAGCACAATCAGTAATGGGACGGCGCACCAAAATCGTCAGTTCTCAAGACATTTTTGACCTATATAGTGACGGACAACCACTGCCCATCGCCATTCAGAAGTATCTGCAAACGCAAGCGCTCGAATCGCCATTCCAGTACGTCTTACTGGTTGGCAATCATACCTACAACTATCGCGGTTTTAACCATAACAATGCCGCAAACGATGCGCCGTTGAATTTGATACCGAGTTTTTATAGAGAAGGTAAAAATTTATCCCGACAGATCCCCACTGCTGTTCCGTTTGTTGACTTCGACTTTGACGGTGCGCCAGACCGTGCTATCGGTCGGTGGCCAGTAAAAGACCAAACTCAACTCAAACACATTGTCGATAAAACGTTGGCTTGGCATGCTGAAGGCAGTCTCAAAGACTCGCTATCGGTGCTTTCTATCGCCGAGCAAGCCGAAGCACTGAATCATTTCACGCCCTCCAGCGAACGACTGCTGCAATCGCTTGGCACAGTATCTCAGCCCTGGACCAGCATCGAACGAATTCACATGGACGACTACGTTGGCGATCCCGCCTATGACCAATCGACACTTCTCGGCACGACGCGCCAACGAATAGCCGACTCTATTAACGATGGCCATGCCTTAACCATTTTCAATGGACACGGCTCTCCCAACACCTGGGGCAAACAAAGTTTGATGAACGCAGCGGTAGCCGATCTACTGACAAATACGCAAAAACCCAGCATCATGATGCCCCTAGCATGCTATACAACATACTACGAAACGCCGTATACCAAATCGCTCGCCGAATTGCTGCTGGTGGATAACGCCGCTGGTGCAGTCGCACTACTGGCACCGGCACTATTGAGCAAACCAATTGACAACGAGAACTTTGCCCGCCAGGTACTGCACAATATGACGGTTAAAGGCAAAAGCATCGGTGAAGCTACGCTGGAGGCCAAACGTACCACTCATGCACAGGGGCTAGGCCATCAAGCTACGGTCTATAACTGGGTTTTGTTGAGTGATCCCTCACTTAGTTTCAATACGCCGGATATAACTGAACCCGCTCCCATTGAGATACCAAAGTCGCTAGAGAGGTAAAATCAGATACGTGTGCCAAGCTTACAACTTGGCACTTAGTACACTAACGGATTGGTAACTTCACTGCCACACTCAGCTTAATCTCTCTGCGCTTCTGTCGTACTGTACGTGGACGCTCACATAGCACTTCAGTTCCTAACCATACGATCGGCAAGATCGGCTTTGATTCAGCCAAGCTTTTGACTGCAAACGGCGTACATTACGTCGCCCTCTCGGACCGCTGTGGCCTGTCTAAAAATACCGCAATCCCTATTTCGGTACCTGTATTCAGTTACTATTACGAAAAATAGCCCGCCCTCCAACACGGAAGTGGCATGCGGACCTACTCCGCGCGCTGACAACCTCGGCCCCATCGCTCTGAACAAATTCCAACAGACACAAAAAAACCGCCAGTCGGCGGTCATGGGTATTTGAGTGGTGGGCCGTGCGCGATTCGAACGCGCGACCACCTGATTAAAAGTCAGATGCTCTACCAACTGAGCTAACGGCCCCTCTCAAAATACTCAGCGTTGAATCAATGCTTTCTGATTTACGCTGTACCACTTGCCGCTGACTAGGACAGCGAAAAAGTGAGGCGTGATTATCTTGTCTTCGACTGGTTCGGTCAACCCCTTTTAGCATATTCTTTTGGCTATTTTGCCTGAAAACCAGGGTTTTAATAATCAGCGCGTAAGACTAACGCACAAAACAACAAACGGATTATATTGCCTCAATGTGAAGAGTGACTGAATCCTTAGATGAGCGCAGGATCCGGCACACCGGTTGCGGCAAATCCAGCGGCGCGTATACGACAGGAATCACACTCCCCGCACACTTTTCCGTCGGTACGCGGATTATAGCAAGAGATGGTATGTGAGTAGTCCACACCCAATGTTGTTCCGGCTTTGATGATGTCTGCCTTAGTCAGATCTATGATCGGCGCTTCAATGCGAATCGTCTCACCGTTAACACCGGTTTTGGTAGCCAGGTTTGCCATTGCTTGAAACGCTGCAATGTACTCTGGACGGCAATCCGGGTAGCCGGAGTAGTCGACTGCGTTTGCGCCGATGAATATTGCTTGTGCACCAAGCACTTCAGCCCAACCCAACGCCACGGACAAGAAGACCGTGTTGCGTGCTGGCACGTAGGTGATTGGTATTTCGGTTGACGCTTGTGTCGGGACTGCGAGATCCTGATCAGTTAACGCGGAACCGCCAAAATTACCAATATCGATACGCACTACGCGGTGTTCCGCGGCACCGTTGGCCAGGGCCACTTTTCGTGCGCGATCAAGTTCAATACGATGGCGTTGGCCATAATCCATGCTGAGTGCGTAGCACGTATAACCTTGGTCTTTGGCCATTGCCAACACTGTCGCTGAGTCCAGACCACCAGAAACGAGAACCACTGCTTTTTTACTCATACTTCTATTCTCTCAATACCCTTGCGGCTCAACGGCCCGCGGCGTCGTTCCATAAAATTTTATGTAGTTGCACCTGCATGCGTACCGGCAATCGGTCGCGCACAATCCAGTCTGCTAATTCAGTTGCCGACAGTTGCTCTGCGGACGGTGAAAAAAATACGTCACAACGACTACTGAGGTCATGCTCCGCCACAAAGGCTTTTGACCAGTTAAAGTCCTGCTCGCCGCAGATCACAAATTTAAGACAATCAGTGGGCTTGATGTGATCTAAATTGCCATACTTATTGTTTGGCTCTTCACCAGAAGCGGGCGTTTTAATATCCAATACCACATACACCCTCGGATCGACCTGACTAATATCCATCGCGCCGCCAGTTTCTAGAGACACCGTGTAATCAAGATCGCACAAGGCTGTCAGAAGATCGTGACACGCTGGTTGTGCCAACGGCTCACCACCAGTAACACACACATGTTTTGCTGGATACGCGGTGATCTGCGCTAGGATGTCATCCAAACTCTGCTTCTGTCCACCATGAAATGCATAAGCAGTATCACAATAAGTACAACGCATTGGACAACCGGTTAGGCGCACGAAAACGGTCGGGTAACCAATGGTTGCCGACTCGCCTTGAATGGAGTAAAAAATTTCAGTTATGCGGATGGTCACAAAAATAAAAGGCTCCAGAAGGAGCCCTTGGGTGTCTGGTGTTGTTTAGTTACTGTCTGCCAACCGGTTTTTGGCGGCAATCGCAGCATCCGATTTCGGAAAGAAGTTTACAATCTCTTGAAACAATATGCGTGCCTCGATTTTATTTCCCAGCTGCTGCTCAATGTACGCTTTTTTGAGCATGGCATCTGGAACACGACGACTTTGGGGATAGTCCTGGATCAGCGTATGCAGGTGTTGCTTGGCGACATCCAAGTTACGACTAACGTACATCGCCTCGGCAATCCAATAATGCGCATCGTCAGCGGAATCCCCTTTCGGGTACACCTCTAATTGTTTTTCAAAGACCGTGACCGCCTCATCAAATTTCGACTGCTTCATCAAATCAAAACCCTGGCTGTAATAGTCACTCTCACTCATAACGGATGAGATGCCAGCGTCACTTGAGTTACTTGCAGTGGTATCGACAGGTCGGTAGTCGCGCCCATATTCAGACTCTCGATTACTCGCCTCCTGTGGAATCGCGATCACACCGCCTCCGGACTGCGCAGTAGCACTCGGCAATGACTGATCAGAACGCGGGGTTTGATAAACGGGGTTCGGCTGTGTCTGCTGATACACGCTCGGGCGCGGTCTGTTGTTCAACCCTTGATTGTTCGGGTTCTGTCTGTTGGGACTAGCCTGCCAGTTTTGGTCGTCTGTTTGCCCGGCAGCGCCTAGTTGTGGAACGACACTTTGAGATGTTTGCGGTACCGTATTCGTTCCAATACTGCGATCGACAACCGGAGGATACGCACTGGTTCCGGTAGAGTAGCTCGGTTGTGCGAACTCGCCATCATCGACCGCGGATGGGGATTGGTTCACGCCACCGGTATCCAATTCCTCAGACGGATAATCAGCATCAGCATCGACGCTCCGATAGTCAACGCCCGCTGCTTCGCCTGTTCTCATGCTCGGCGACGGCACATTAGCTGTACCGAATTCTGGTCCGACCATAGACGGACTGTCAGTCTGATTGATCGGGGCTTGGCGATTAATCGGCGCCCCGGTTGATGACTGTGCTGCAGATTGGCCTTGACTGCGTTGTAGCTTACGTAATTGAAACTGTTGCCGCTCCACCATGTCGCGCAGCTCAGCAATTTCGAGACGCAATTGCTGGATTTCCAACAACAGATTAGCCTGCGGTGCATTTTGCTGGGCATGCGCTACAGACAAAATCGGGGCAACACACAGTGCTACCCCGACCAATTTTAATAACGTTTTAACTCTTCGCATAAATGATCTACCTAAAAAACCACAAAACAGGCTAAGGGACGTAGAACACTCTAATCCCTTAGCACTGCCTGCTCACCCTAAGGTGAGCTAAAGTTAATTAGTATTTAATCTCAACGCGACGATTTTGCTGCCACGCTGCTTCCGTGTGCGCAGGGTCAGCAGGACGCTCTTCACCGTATGAGATTGTTTGGATTTGACTTTGTGCACCTTCGGCGTTCATGAACTCAGCAACCGCTTGCGCACGACGCTCGCCCAATGCCAGGTTGTAATCACGCGTACCGCGCTCATCAGCATGACCTTCCAAAGTCACACGTGCGCCACCGTTGCCGCCCAGATATTGAGCATGACGCTTGGCGATGATTTGCGAACGCTCGTCGATGACAGAGCTGTTATATTCAAAATACAATACTTTGTAGTTCAGCGGATCGCCTTCGATGCCAAAACGGTTACGCAATTCGTCTGCTGTGTAAGATGTTCCGAATACAGTTTGACTACTTGTGTCCACGTCAACCGGAGTTGTGGTGGTGGTATCGGTCGCGGCTGTATCTTTCTTGCCAGTACAAGCAGACACAGTGAGGGCCAGCACGATGGTCAAAAGCAGACCTAGTTTACGATTCATAGTTCACTCCAAGAATGATTTGTTATTTTGCCGTGTTATTTTACTTGCGTAATGGTGACCACGCCGGCTCACGCACGTCACCACTTACTAAATCTAACCTTGTTCGCACGCGACCATCTGATGAGGCCACGACTAAAGCTGGCTCGTAGCCCTGCTCCGTCTTATACAATACCATGTCTCCATTCGGAGAAAAACTAGGACTTTCATCATATTTCGAATTGGTCAACCACGTCATACGACCGTCTTCCTCACGCATTACCACTATCTGTCCGCCTTCATGGACCATGGTGAGATTTCGGCCCTGCGGGTCAAAAGACGCATTGGCATTCTCGTCGCCTTCGAAAGTCATTCGAGAAACCGACTGGTCATTCAAACTGTAACTGTATATTTGCGGCTTGCGGCCTCGGTTTGAAGTAAACAGTAAGCTATCACCTCGAGGTGACCATGCGGGTTCGGTGTCGATACCCCAGTGCGTCGTTGCACGTTCGTGTTGTCCACTCGCAATATCATAGACGTAAATATCTGGACTACCATGGCGCGATGTCGAATAGGCAATTTTACTTCCATCCGGCGACCACGCAGGTGCTGCATTCACACCTTTGAAGTCCGCGATCGTCTGCGCTTTTCCAGTCGCGAGTTCGATCATCTGGACGATCGGCCCACGATCAGCATAAGAAACAAATGCTAGTTTAGACCCGTCTGGAGACCAGCTCGGCGACAGTAAAGGCTGCCAAGACTTGTACACTTCAACGGCGCCATACCCATCCCAATCGGCGACCATCAAGCGGTACTGGAATCGCTGGTACTCTACCTCAGTTCGGTCCACATATGCAATACGAGATTGATACGCCCCGGTACTATTTGTAAACGCCTCATAGACTGAATCCGATACCACGTGCGCCGCTTTACGTAAGTCCGATGGTTTTAAATTTCGAATTCGCTTGCCGTTACCAACTTCACGCTCGCGCGCGACATCAAACATACGGAACTGAACTTCGTAGGTGTCATTGTCGAGCACCCAAACTTCTCCGATCACCAAAATCTCAGCATTGACAAAGCGCCAGTCTTTAAAACTCACTTCTTCAAAGCGCGATGGTAAGCTGGGGAAACGATCGGATGGAATCGCTTCGAATTTACCGGATGCATTCAAATCAAACGCAACCACTTCGTGAATTTTGTGCGCTAGTTCACGCCCATCAATGACTTTAAATGGCACGATTGCGATGGGGATGCCGCGCACAGTACCACCAACTTCCCCTCGAAGAATCTGTGCATGCGCCGACTGTGCAAACACAAGTACCAGTGCCATACCAATCCATAGTCGAGCAGAAACTACTTTTTTTACCACGTTTAACATTGTTATCTCGCGTTCGGGTGCTTCATGATTAATTCAAAATTTTCCAATCTCTTAACTGCATCCGGAAACTGGTTTGCGTCCGGCATTGGAACCGGGCTGGCAGCATAAACACCAGCCTCAGCGGCTTGGTCATACTGCGGAGACCCGCTTGATTCTATCGTACGTACAGATTCGACCCGACCAGATGGAGACACTGTAACCCGCACGACACTCTTACGCCAGGTCTCAAAACTGGGGTCAATCGTTCTTTTGGCTTCGACTTTACGTTGGATGTCAGCGAAAAATTTACTCACCACGGTGGCGGTACGCTCGCCAGCACGACGATCCGCTTCTTGTTGTTTTGCCGCACGCTCTTCAGCTTCTAACTGGTCGACAAGACGTTGCCGATCCGCTTCTTCCTGCTCACGGCGCGCTTTTTCTGCGGCATCACGTTTTCGTTTTTCGGCCAGCTCTCGTTGACGCTTGGCTTCTTCTAGCCTACGTAGTTTCTCTTCTTCAGCCCGTTTCTTTTTTAACTCTTCCTGGCGTTTCTTTTCCGCTTCCTCTTCTTGCTTCTTCTTTAAGGCAATGGCTTTACGCTGCGCTTCGAGCTCTTGGGTGGCTTCTTGCTCTTGCTTTTTCTTTTCTTGCAGCTCCTTGATGCGCTCCTGTTCTTGCTGCGCATCTCGCTTTAATTTTTCTAAACGCTCGCGTTCACGACGTTCCTGCTCTTTTTTTTGCCGATCTTTTTCCTTGATCGCGTCCATCTGCTCTTCAAGTTTGCGGTCATCAATCACACTGGCATTCACTGTGGATATCTTTTCCGCATCAAACGCCTCAACCTTTTCAACTTCTTGTTTAAAGCTGTAATTAAACACCACCAAACCGATCACCACCAGGTGAATCACGCCGGCAGCGATATACGCCACCATTTTATTGGTAACCCCAACTCGTTTACGTCGATCACTCATCGCGTTTTACTTGCCCACTATTTATCTTGCATTGGCTCGGTCACCAAGCTGACAGTTTCTACGCCTGCTTGCTTGAGTATGACCATGGCCTGAATTATGTCATCGTACATGGCTTGCTTTGCGCCACGCACGAGGAAGTCGGTTTGCGGCTTCATACGGTACACCGCCGTGGCGTAGCGCAAGACTTCTTCGCCGGTTTTCTTTTGGTCGTCGATATACAGCTGCCCATCCGCATCCACCGACACAATCACCGGTTCGGGTGCGTCCGGGTTCGGTTCTATCGGGTTGGCTTCGGTCTGCGGTAAATCGACTTTGACACCTTCCGTTAATAGCGGTGCCGTTACCATGAAAATAATCAACAACACCAACATCACGTCGATGTAGGGCACTACATTGATTTCGGCAATAGGCTTGCGTTTACGGTTTCGATAACTGTTCATTGTGACCGCGCTGACTAATCGTCATCGATGGTTAATTGACGGTTAACAATACTGATAAATTCTTCCATAAATATCTCGTACTGACCGACCAATTTTTCAACGTGATACGAAAATCGGTTATAAGCAATGACTGCGGGAATGGCCGCAAACAAACCCATTGCTGTCGCAATCAAGGCCTCGGCAATACCGGGTGCCACACTCGACACCGTGGCTTGCTTGGTCGACATGCCTAAGGCACGGAACGAGTTCATAATGCCCCAAACCGTGCCAAACAAGCCAACATACGGACTGGTCGAGCCGACCGTGGCCAAAAAGGGAATTTGCGATTCAAGATGGTCAATCTCACGACTCAGTTCAACCCGCATGGCGCGCTGCACGGCATCCAAAAGATCATTATTATTGGCAAACCCCCGCTCACTGAGGCGTTGATACTCACGGTAGCCAGCGACAAATATCTCCGACATTCCAGATGCGCGCTTGGTCTCAGCGCCCCACTGGTTGTACAGGGACTGCATGCTGCCACCCGACCAGAACTCACGTTCAAATTGCGCAGTCAGACGACGTTCGCGCCGCAACTGCATAAACTTCGAAAAGATAATTGACCAAGAAACCAGCGACGCCAAAAACAGCATCAGCATAACCAGTTGCACGGTTAAGCTGGCCTCAGAAATAAGGTGCAGGATCGACATACTGTCTTGTGTCGCCGCGTTAACGGCTAAGTTAGACGCGTCGTTGCCAAGCGCTTCCGTTGTTAAACCCTGGTTTTCTATATCCATTCAAGCGTCCTCACAGTAACCCGGTGCGGTCCGAATGGACTCTGACCACACAACTATTATTGCATGCTCAGCGGGTCTCGCTGAGCCAGTCAAACTAAGATTTTTTGCCGACGACGTTGTGGCGGCAGATGATATTACCGTGTCAGCGCACTCTGCAACGCTGCTGGCATGGCGGTTAATTTAAACGAAGCGCTGTTCAAAGTCGCTAACTTTATGATCGCTTTACACAGTAATTTCTCGTGATTATAGATTTTCTGCTCCACTACCAGTTTAACCTTACCCACATGCAATGCGCGGGCGGTGACCCGTAGTTGATCAAACAGACGGGCAGGCACATCAAAGTCGATTTCAGCCTGACGGACCACGAACATCACCCCATCGTTCTGTTGCATTTTCGCGACATCAAAACCAAGATATTCCAGCCACTCGCAACGACAACGCTCCATAAAGTTCAAGTAGTTGGCGTGATACACCACACCACCGGCGTCGGTGTCCTCGTAGTACACGCGTAGCGGTAACTCAAACTCAGAGGCCGAATCATTCACGTTCAAACAAACCGGCTTGTGGACTTTTATTGGTCTCCGTCGACGCTGGCGCCTGCAACCCAAAATAACGCCAGGTTCGAGCGGTCACCACTCGACCACGGGGCGTGCGCATCATAAACCCTTGTTGAATCAAGAACGGCTCGATGACGTCTTCAATGGTGCCGCGTTCCTCACCTATGGCGGCAGCCAGACTATCGATGCCGACCGGCCCACCGTCGAATTTTTCCATAATTGAGGTTAACAATTGCCGATCCATCCAGTCCAAACCCTGCGGATCGACTTCCATCATATCCAACGCAGCACGAGCCATCACTTCGGTTAACGTGCCATCGCCTTTTACTTCGGCATAATCACGCACCCGACGGAGTAACCGATTCGCGATTCTGGGTGTGCCTCGCGCACGGTCGGCAATAGTCTGCACACCATCCGGTTCGGTTGGCACACCGAGAATGTCTGAAGAACGTTGCACGATGCGTGCAAGATCTTTTGTGTCGTAATACTCAAGCCGTTGCACAATGCCAAAGCGGTCTCGCAATGGTGAGGTCAGCAGACCCGCGCGAGTGGTAGCCCCGATCAAGGTGAATGGCGGCAACGACAGTTTAACGGTGCGCGCGGCTGGCCCCTCACCAATCACAATATCCAGCTCAAAATCTTCCATGGCCGGATACAATATTTCTTCAACTACCGGACTCAAACGATGGATTTCGTCGATAAATAGCACGTCGTGCGGCTCAAGATTGGTCAACACGGCAGCCAGATCACCGGCGCGTTCTAACACCGGCCCCGATGTTTGACGAATTCGCGTGTTCAGTTCGCGCGCGATGATGTTCGATAGCGTGGTTTTACCCAGCCCAGGCGGACCAAAGAGCAATACGTGATCCAACGCCTCTTTACGACTGCGAGCGGCCTGGATAAAGATAGACAACTGCTCTTTGAGTTTTGGCTGACCAACAAAATCAGCCAGATATTCCGGACGCAAGGCACGGTCGACCACGTCGTCATCGCCTAGCTGAATTTCCGGATTAATTGGGTTGTCGTCCATCATCAGTTCTGCAAAATATTACCGGACAAATCACGTAGAGCTCGGCGAATGTACTCCTCACTGCTGAGATCATCCGGCAAGGCTTTAACCACGCGACTGGCGTCGGTGTTTTTATAACCGAGCGACACGAGTGCTGCAATCGCATCGTGGCGCTGACTGGTGGCCGGTGCGCCGGTGTCGCCCGAAACCGAGATATCACCAAACTCTTTGGCCAAACGGTCTTTCATTTCGACCAGCAGACGCTGCGCGGTTTTCTTGCCAATACCAGGGACTTTGCAAAGCTGGGTGACATCGTCATTCGCCATGGCCAGAACCAGTTCTTGAGCACTCAATGTGGACAACACGGCGAGCGCGACTTTAGGCCCCACACCGTTCACTTTGATCAAACTACGAAACATTTCACGTTGCTGCCGTTTAGAAAAACCAAACAATAGCTGCGCATCCTCGCGCACCACCATATGCACGAACAAGGTCACGGTTTCGCCAACGTCAGGCAAATCGTAAAATGTGGACATTGGCGCTTCGAGTTCGTAGCCCACGCCCTGCACGTTTAGCACTACCTCGGGAGCCTGTTTTTCTATCAGTTGACCTTGTAACCAGGCAATCATAGGGTTTTACTCCGCGTGCCGCAAAGCGGTGTTCAATTGTTGATGGTGTGCGTGGCAAACCGCGGCGGCCAGCGCATCAGAAGCATCTTCACCCGGCGCAACTCGCAAGCCCAAAAGCACGCGCATCATATGCTGTACTTGAGCTTTGTCGGCACGACCCCGCCCAACCACGGTTTTCTTTATCTCTGTGGCACTGTATTCCATTACCGGCAACGCGTGATTTACCGCCGCCAACATGGCTGCACCACGTGCGTGACCTAACACCAGTGCTGACTGCGGGTTTTTGGCAAGAAAAACTCGCTCAATGGCGACGATATCTGGACTAGTCTCACCGATGACCTGTGTCAGTCGGGCATAAATCATTTGTAAGCGGCCGGGCAGTTCGCCGCTCGGCAACTTCAGCGACTCAGAATATATGTATTTCAAATCAGCGCCTTGCGCGCGAATCACACCGATCCCAGTAATACGAGAACCCGGATCAATTCCTAGAATGATCGTCGGTTTGCTGTATGTTGCCACGTGACCACGCAAACTTGGCATCTAAGCCTCAGCGAAAATCGAATCTGGAAAGTCCGCGTTGGTAAACACGTCCTGCACATCATCAAGATCTTCCAATGCATCGATCAGACGCATTACTTTTTCTGCGTCTTCGTCATTCAAACTAATTTCATTTGCTGCACGCTGCACCACTTCCGCCGATTCGACGTCAATGGACGCGTCCATCAAGGCGCTCTCAACCGCAGTGTGGTTCTCTGGCGGCGAGGTTATCTCAATACTGCCATCCTCATGCGTGACGATGTCCTCCGCGCCAGCTTCCAGTGCGACATCCATGACTGCTTCCTCATCGGCACCGGCGGACAACAGAATCACGCCCAGCTTTTCGAACATATAGGCAACCGACCCTTCAGTCCCCATATTGCCATTGTATTTGCTGAACGCATGCCGAACTTCCGCCACCGTGCGATTTTTGTTATCCGTGGAACACTCCACTAACACTGCAATACCACAGGGGCCATAGCCTTCGTAACGAATGTCTTCGTAGCTTACCCCTTCCAAATCGCCTGTACCGCGCTTAATCGCGCGTTCCACAGTGTCGCGTGTCATATTCGCGCCTAACGCTTTATCAACCGCGATTCGTAATCGTGGATTCGCATCTGGATCGCCGCCGCCTTCACGTGCCGCAACCGTGATCTCGCGAATGTGTTTAGTGAAGATTTTGCCACGCTTTGCGTCTTGCGCAGCTTTGCGGTGCTTAATATTAGCCCACTTACTATGTCCTGCCATGATACTACCGCTCGGTGTTACTCAAACGCGCATTCTACCATTGGCGGGCGCTGGTTCGAAGTAGATTTACAGTGCAATCGACTCCGCATGTCATTAGGCTTCACGGCTCGATCTTGACCTGACGCAGTTTTTTGATCCAAGTTCCCGGCTCAGCCTCGCCGTCTGGGTAGTAGCCATTTAAAACGCGCAACTCTAACTCAGCATTGACGTCATCCAACCCGGCCCCTTTCGCCATTGATTCGAAAGTCTCGCCCGGCTCAAGGCGTTCAAAGTAAACCTCTTTTACGTGGTCAGCGGTGCGGTCTTTGGGTGTCATCGGACGAAACGAACGAATAATATCGACGAAGGCCCGATCCTGGTCTGCGTTAATCTGATTGTTCTTGGCAATCCCAAGAAAGTGATAGGTATTCCGCGCCACCATTATCAGCGCGACCCGCTGCGCCGGGCGTGCACCGACGGTACCCAGATCGCGTTCAGAATCGGGATGCACCTTTTGCAGATCAACCAAGCCTTCCGGGTACTTAAGCTTAATTGCTTCTTCACTGCTCAGCTTTCGGTCCGGTGTTGGCTCGATTTCAATGGTCATCTGCGCGGTTTTCTCCGCATCCTTTAGAACAACTTTGCTGCCTTTAAGCTTAAAACTCCAGGTTTCGGGATACACAAAAGTAATGCCCAAGGTTGGATTGGAGTAGCGCTTCATACCACTTGGCGCATTGCGCCGATAATTGGGGCCATACACCAACCCATCAATCGCAGCCCGATATTCTTCTCGCCCGATATACCCTTCGCCAGGTGGCAGGATACTGGCGTCTTCAATGGCCTCACGGATTCGCTTGTCATTACGCGGATGCGACGCCGCCAAACCGTGATGCGCCATAGGCTGGCCGGTGGTCGTGGCCGCCAATATCGCATTATCACGCAACTGTGCCAACGCGTTCACTAATTGATCGGGCTCATACCCTGCCCCCGCTAAGTACTTTGCCGCAAAGGAATCTGCCTCAAGCTCCGCTTCACGCTTATACTCATACAACGAAACTGAACTTTGCGCCATAATGGCATTACCAACCCCCGAGTTACCAACTAAAAAACTGGCCAGGTTAGCAAGGAACACATCCCGGCGGTTTTTTGACTGTAGCTTCTTGGAATGCTTGGCCACATTGTGTCCAATCTCATGGGCCATCACCGCGGCTAATTCTGCTTCCGAGTTCAGCAGCGTTAGCAAACCACGCTCAACGAACACATACGGCGTTCCATTCACAAAAGCGTTCACCACTTCCGTGTCACGAACGATAAATTTATACGGAAGATGGGCGTGTTCACTCTGTGCCAATATCTTGTTGCCTATTTCTGTCACATAGGCTTGCAGCTCATCGTCTTTATACGGTGGCGACTGCTGCAAAATCGCCAAGTGGCGCTTCAATTTTTTGCCTTTCAGACCGGTTGTTTCTTCCAGCTTTTTAAGTTGCTCCTTGGTCTGCGCCAACACCGGCTGTATCAATAGCATACTGAATGCCAAACTAAGCAAAGTTACGCAGTAGCGGATGCGATTTGATTGAGTCAACAGCATTGTTTTCTACTCTTGAACACTTACGTCTGAGAAAAACCGCACCAGCTGATTACCCATGCCTTGACAGGCATCGCCCTCGACCTGAGCCAGCAAGGGAATTGGAATCACGAATGCGGGCATATACGAAGTACCTACGGCCTCAGTGCTCACGCGCCCAACTTCAGAAAAAGTTTTTAAATCCCAGATGGTGGTTTCATAGTCACTGGTGTCCTCCCAGGTGCCAAAACCGAAACACCCGCCGCCGCCGGGACCGATTGAGCAGGTCATACTGCCAGCGGAGTTGGTACGCTCGGTCGAACCCTCTACCCAGACGAAGTACCGTATTTTCATCGCGGCGATTTTGGCAGCCACCATCGGCTGATCCAAAACTTTCTTTAATTTCGCAGGTCGGAGTGGGGCGGTTCGAGCCTCAAACCAAGGGTAGAATGCATCCACAAACTCAGACTCCGGAATGATCCGGACCTTATCAGTCCCACGCGTAAGACGACCTCCAATGCAGGCCACCAACGACGCTTCAGTCTGAATTTCTGCCGTTTGGTGTCGTCCAAGAACAACCATTGCGTCACCGGCATTCAATTCAATATCATCACGCAATCGCACATGGTCAACATTGATCGTGGTGCAGCCGATCATCAACCATGACATGGTAATAATGAAACTGAGTTTGAATTTTGACACAAATGACATGGACTCTCCTCCGATTTATTTAGCAGGCTGCGCGCTCGATTCCGAGTCAATGGCAACGTCTCGAACCCGCACTTGCTTGACACCGGTAAGTGCGCGGATCTTCGATTGGCGACCAAAGCCAATAGCCAATTGAGCCCCAACATCACGCAGCGCAATATTGGCAGCAGCATTGAACCCTGAACTGGCCGAACCAAGCAGCGCTGTCGGCGTCTTACCGTAACCCTTGATAATCCAATCCGCGATTTTATTGTCGTTGGCATCCACCAAACGAATTCGATACTTAATCCAGATTTCGTATTGATTGAGCTTGGTCTCTTTGGGTGCGGTGTACTGCAGATCTAAGATCTCCGGCTCAATCACCAAGTGTCGATTAGGTTCATCTAATGGCACCAGCGTTACCAAACTGCCAAAGATGCGATCAAACATGGTGATTTGCGCCTCGGTGAAATCCAACTTTTTCAACGTGCGCTTCTTCTCTTCTTCACTGTAGACGTAGTTGCGGAATTCGTCGGTGTAGCGTATGGCACCATTAATTGGCAATCGCTCGACCAATGGGCTGGGAATATCACTTTTGACCACCACAGACGTGCTACAGCCGCTCAATGCGATGAGCATGAGCAGCGTCGAAATCGAATACCATCGTTGCAGCTGTAGAGACTTACCTAACATCATTCAGACCTATAAATGTACCGTTATTGTGTTCGGCCAACTGTCGCATTAGGTTAGCATATCGAGTTGCCGAGCTATTGACACCTGTTGATGTGCCGACCAAAACTGGGAAGCCTACGCTGTGAATACGTACCAGTGTTTCGCCTTGCTTATTGCGCTGATTCAATTGTTCTACGATCTTCACCACACGCTGAACAGATCGCCCCTGATAGTCATCACCCATCACGTACAAGCTAATTTTCTTGTCTTTATCGTAGTGTTGTTTAATCGCCGTAGTAATACCACCGACCGGCGTCGACGCACTGAAAGCCGACCAATTAACCAATTTGCGGATAATGTCACGGCGACGCGTCGGTGAATCCTCCATAAAGCGACCACGATATTGAGGAAACATATAGATACCCTCATTATTCATGATTTGAATGCCTTTTACTTTTGGGTAGATTGCTAGGGTATTCTGCACCTCGCGCACCAGCTTTGGCCAGGCGCTGGTGGTCATACTGCCTGAGCTGTCAATAATAAAAATGATGTATTCAGAGTCGACCGGCACACCAGCTACGTATTCGTTAATTCGCTTGCGCCCTTTTAGCAAGCGTTGCATCTCTCGTGTCAACGATTGCAACGCGATCTGCAGGTCTTCAACCTGCGTCGCAGTATCGGCACCACCATCATCAATGCTGGCGCGCATGGCAACCAATTGCTCCAATTCGCCTCGCAAAATCGCGACGCGACGCTGATCTTTGCCCAACTGTTCGTGTTTCGCATTCAGCTCGGTTTCTAAAAATTTTACCTGCCCGCGAATCTCGAATAAACGCTCCTGCAACGCTCGAACCTGCCCTTTGTCTTGGACCAGGGATTCCTCAAGCACCACCGGTTGACTTGGCTTCACGATGACCAGCAGCAACACTATCGCACCAAAGCCACAGCAGATGATGTCCAAAAACGAAATACTAGCATCCTCACCAGACCGTCTGCGTCGTCGACTCATGGCCAATCCCTCGCTGGTGTCACAAATGAACCACGACTGCGAATCGCCAAGCGCCAGAATGCCGCTGCTGCGTATGGGTCGCCCTCCATTGGCAACAAAAACGTATTGACCGACACGCCTTTCAATAGCCCCACCGCGTCATTAAACACTCGCAATCGATCCCGGCCAGAGATACTGCCTGAAGTTGGCGCGTCCCCACCTTGCGTTGGCAGCCCATCGGTGATCAAAAAGATATTGTCTGGCTTCGGGCGCATGGCCATAGCCGCTTCAAACACCTTGTGCAGATTGGTGCCTTTTTCTGGCACCACCGTTGACATTCCCTGTACCGCCGAGGCCACAGAAGCACGATCAGCCACTTGATACCAGTTATCTACCTGGTCGCCAAAGACGGGTTTCACATCGTCATTAAAGGCCAGCACCTGAAAATCGCTGGTCATTGGCAGATTCGCCACAATCCATTGCGTGATGGCCAAAGTGCGATTCCATTTCGGCGCTTGCAGTTTGAATTCATCACGCATATTTCGACGTCGTAAAACGTTAACAATGCTTTCGTCAAGCATACTCGCTGATGCATCGACCAGAATCAGCACGTTCTCACCACCGAGACGAACCCCAGTCAGGTACTGGCGCTCACCATCGCCGGTAAATTCATAGGCTTTATTACCCGCTGGTATTTCAGCTTCTAGGGCACGTTTCTGACGTGCCAAACGTGCAATCTTGGCCTTGAGCCCTGGCACATTGTTATCCGACTCTGGCTGAATTTCTTCGATCTCAGCCTGTAGTTTATCAATGTCATCTTGAATACGACGCGCCAAACCTTGGGCGATCACCGACTCATCGCTGGTGTCACTCATGGTGTTGCGAATCCGAACCAGGTCTTTCTCACCCGCCAAGATCTCCTCCTCCAGCAAGCTAATCTCAGACATCACTTGAGGATCTTGCATGGTCACCGGTGCGTCAACAACATGCTTCAATAACAGGAAAATCAACACCGCTGCCCCCAGACCACAAGACATGATGTCCAAAAAGGACAAACTAAAGGTAGACGTGTTTCGGATCTTTTTGCGCGCCATACGAACTGTCTCTCGTTACTCCAGCACACGAATAGCAGTTAACACGCCATCCGCCAGATTCGAGCCAAGCCGATCATTCGGACGCAATTCCTTGCGCGCCTCATCATTCAAAATCGACAATGAACCTTGCGCCAGTAGCTGCGCCACATTTGGTTCACCTTGGCGCACGATCAATGCGTTTGACTTTGCAGCGACGTGCGCACGGTGCATCGGTATCGCACAACCAGCGGACAGGATATGCGTCACGTCGGTCGCCTCATGTGTCACGTCACGCGAGGGGGCCCTTGTATCTGCAGCCGAAGATGAGGTACCTGCATCTGCAACGCGGCATGGCAACTCGGCTAAATAACTAGGTTCATCATCGCGGGTCAGCGATTGCAGCGCTCGTGGTATGGCGGGTAGTTTTTTCACCACGCGCACGCCAGACTCTAGGAGCATCGTTGGCACAGCGTGCTCAAACATTCCATTTAAGTCCACGAACACCGACACCGCGTCCGCCTGACTTGCAACGGTAAGTACACGCTGCATGAACGGTGCCAACAAGGCATCCCATTCCTGAGCCTCAATGCTCGTTGCATGCAATTGCCCTTGGTGATCCAAAGCAACATTGGCTTTGCCAGCACCGCCGACCTGTATTGCGATGTCAGCAAGCTGATCAAATAACTGTTGTTCCGTCTGCGCATTATGTAGAGGGTCAAAACGATCGCTTTGGATAAAACGCGTCTGCAGCCCTTGTAACAAGGCCTCCTGAATCAGGTGCATGCCCACATCCGAGATCACATCCACCGACGTCAGCAGCAGATTCCCATCCACCGCTTGCAGGTGTGAAATAACGGTCTGATGCAGTTGAACATCTATGTGGCGATACATACCCGGTCCGTCGGTTTTCCCGCACAGCGCCAACACCGCTTTGTTCACCATGGCTTTAACACCAACCCCGCACGACTGAGCAATACCCAGCAATAACTGCAAATTAGTTTCGTGGTAATGCGACGGGACCACCAGCGTGACCTCGTCTAAGTCGTGGGCCTGATGCAAAGTCGTCAAATGCTTCCAGATCAAATCAGCTGTATGCCGCATACCAGCATCGTTGGCTGGAATCGCACTTTGATCGCATAATTGCCAATAACGATTATTAATCTCTTGTGGGGTCAATCGGCAGGCACGCACTGGCGACATATCATCCCGCTCATCAAACAATACCTGGTCTCCCTTAAGCCAAGCGTAGCCCTGACCAAGATCCACCACACGATCACTTTGCAGTTGTAAGCGGTTATCGTTGATATGAAATAGTTTTTGCATTTCGTTGTCTCTCGGGCCCTAGCTCTGCATATGTCGGATTAAATTGTCGTCACAGTAATCCTGTGTTTCCATCACCATCCGTTCTTGCATCAAGGTAATCTGATGAGTCAGAAACATGATTACAATACTGATCAACAACGCCACGAAGGTGGAGTTGAATGCCACACCCAGACTGGCGGTGACCGCCGCAATGTTGCCAGCTACCGCTTCGTGTGCGTTGCCCAGCGCCGTCCCAATCCCGCGTACCGTACCAATAAAGCCAATAGACGGTATCGCCCAAGTGATATAGCGCACCATTGATAACTCGGAATCCAATCGATCGGCTTCCGTATCACACAGGTCGCGCACCACGCTCGACACGTCCGCCACCGAGCCGGTGGAACCATAACGGTTCAATGCCGCTCGTAACGCACGCGGCAACAGAAACCCCCGCTCGGGCTGTGGTAAGGCTTCCAAAGGCCGCGCAAGTTTACGCGCATCCTCAGGCAAGACCCGTCGCCCTTCTTCGATTTTCACTAAAGACTGACTTAACAGTTTACGCTGGGCACCAACCGCCTGCGCCTTCAAGCCCATGATCGCCATCACCCAGAACATCAAAATAAAACAGGCTTCCTGTTCGTAGTCTTTAAGGACCACCCAGGCCGACCGTTCAATCGTCACGGTTTCGCCCGACTCCTGCTGTGCTGCAATCGCTTGACGTTCTGCCTCGAGCACGGCATCGGCGTTGGGACGTACCAAACCGACATACACCGTATGGACTACCAAAAACGACAACACGAGGGCTACCAACTGGTAAAAGAATTCAGACTTTTGAAATTTCATCATGGGCTAGTTTGTTATTGTTAGTCTCGTGTGATCTAAATGTCGACCGGAAACGGTGCCGGTAGATCATCGCTGATTTCTTCGGACGGCACGTAATTGTCGTCCCGCTTTTTGGCGGCTTCACGCGCTCGTGCTTCTTCTTGGCGCGCTAGTTCGCGCTCACGCTCCGCTGCATCACCGGCTGTGTCGGTTGCCGTGTCGGCTGACGAATCAGACGCTGGTAAGTCGGAATCATTGCTTGGTATTTGTGCCAAGGCGGTGGCACACCAAACCATAAGGAGGAAAAAGAGTGTGTGTTTAACCATGTTATTTTTGCTTATTCAATCCTGCATAACGCGCAACCCGAAAACCAACATCATGCTCTCCCTTTGCGCCGTAATCGCGATATGCCAAACGTAATTGAGGCAGATGCCCTTTGGCCCAGCTGGCACCACGAACAACATGAAACTCGCCAATTTCAGGCCCAAGCGGATCACGCAATACGCCTTTTCCCACGTCGGTATTACCCTTAGCGCTATACCAATCATTAACCCATTCGGATACATTCCCCGCCATGTCAAAAAGACCACGGTGATTCGGTGGGAAACGACCAACAGGACTGGGGCCACGAAAACCATCGTCATAATCCGATAAGGTGAACGCCAACAGCTCTGCCGCTTGCTCATCCGCGAAATTCCCTACCTTGCTAGCAGGCATTGTGCTGTTTCCCCAAGGGTACACCAACACGCTATCATCGATGTTGCGCGCTAGCCAAGCCCACTCTACCTCGGTCAGTAAACGGTAACCATTCGCGTCTTTATTCATCCCAGCGACGAACCCCGACTGGGTGGTATAAAACGGGTCTAAACCCTCGATCTGGCTCAACCAATTGCAGTACAGCGCCGCTTCCTGCCAGGAAATATTAACCGCCGGTGCACGATGGGCATCTAGGCTTTTTTGCTTGAAGTTTCCAGCATTGTGCGTTTTCTTGAACACTCTGAACTGTTTATTTGTGGTCTCGTGCTTAGCCACGAAAAAGGGTTTGGTCAACTCTGCGGTATAGACAACCTCATTGGCACGACGACCATTTTCTCTTCGAGAAGACCCCATTTGCACTTCGCCAAGATTGCGGAACAAGACCATTTCATGCCCCAGTTTATTCGTGTAACTGTTTGGAATTTGTGCCCAATAGTGCTGCTCTTCGGTCAACAGATTCACACTAACAATCTGTCTGTTTTGGCGTGTTGGTACAATCTCAATGGATTGAGTGACGTACCCAGGCTTTGTCACCTGCACGCGGTGTGGTAGAGAATTGAGTGAGATAGTTTGTGAGCCGCGACCACGAGGCTGACCATCAATAATCACTTGGGCATCATTCGGCTGAATACTGAATTGCACAGAAATCAGATCGGCCTGAAGCGAAAATTCTTTGGATTGACTCTCTGCTGGCGCCAGGTTCAATGTTTCATCTGCGAGTTTGTATCCGGCTTTATAGACTTGTACCCGATGCGCGTCGTTGGGTAGTAAATTTA
Organism: Arenicella chitinivorans; assembly: GCF_014651515.1. NCBI lineage: Bacteria > Pseudomonadati > Pseudomonadota > Gammaproteobacteria > Arenicellales > Arenicellaceae > Arenicella > Arenicella chitinivorans. Next base: position 313,620 of record NZ_BMXA01000003.1, on the reverse strand, counting down.
GGGTCAATGGCGTGGTGCCTCGATACTCTTCATTGACGATGACAGCGGCGCCCGCGGGTTTGCTCTGTAACGCAAGCTCACCATCGGCTGGTTCCAGTGCCACGGTTGGGACAACCAGATCCTGCCGCGCGACGACATTCAAAGTGTCGCTGAATGGCTTGGATTTTGCAGCCCGAATTAGCAACTCACGAGATCCTTCTTCAAGTCTAACCGACATTGGTGTTTGCCCGACCACCTCGCCATCAATCACGATATCTGCGCCTGCTGGCTGACTACTGAACTGGTATTCGGCCCACGCGGGCTCGAGCTTGACAGACATTATTTGAGTTTCACCTTTACCTCGGATCAGCACGCGCTGTGTTTTGGCTCGATACAACGGCGCATCAACACGAATTTCATGAGTACCGGCAGGAATGTCACGAACCAGATCCGGCAATGTCGCTGCCAGCTCACCATCCAAAAACACATCGGCGCGAAGTGCGTCCGGCAAGTGGATTTCTAAATTCCCTGGCAAACGCTGAATGACTATATCCATCTGCTGGTGACGATCGCCCGCGACAGAAATTGACTGACTAAGAGGAACAAAGCCGTCAGCATCAATCCTAACCTCATAAGCACCTGGCAACACCAACACACGGTTACCCAAAGGCAATTTTAGCCAACTAGCAATATGCACATCCGCAGGTTGCCAAACCATGCGCTGTGGGTCTTTCAAGTCGGCACTGACAGCGCGAATCTCAATACTCTTCGCTAGGGTGATAAACGCGATAAATGCCAGAATGAAACCCGCTATTGCCAGCAAGGCGATGTGCGTAACGGTAATACGAAATCGCGGCTCGCGTGAAGCGGCACCGGGTGCTTGATACGCCGTTGGCGAGATTTTCAGTTTATTGAGATCCGGCTGCTTGGTCATCTAATCACCACTTGCCGTCGACAATGCACCAACCGGTTTGGTACACGCAATCGCAAACGTTTGAATATCATCATCGGTCGGTCGCAACTCAATCTCACGTCGCACATCCTGATACCCAAGGCGCACACCGGTCAGCTCATAGCGACCTGGCTTCAGAGCCAAATTTTTGCGTGCAAACGCGCCCAGTTCCAGGCTGCTCGCGCCCGTCTTAGTCAGCGTAACCCGAGTGGCTGAATCAGAGGTTAAGGCGACTTTGATCGTCACATCTACGGCCTGTATGGCCTTATCCAAACGCGCGATTTGCGCGCGCAACTGAGGCCCAGGATTCTTAACCGCACGCGCATCGGCAAGTATTGCTTGAGCGCGTTGCATCGGTGCGTCCCGGCTCAACGCCAGCGGGTCTTGCAATGCGGCATCGATACTGGCACTCAATTCAGCCCGCGCGCCGGCCCGGATCAAACCAAGTTTCGCTGCCACCTGGTTGGGGTCCCGCTGCAACACTGCTTGATAATTACTCACCGCATTCGACCACTGCTCACGACGTTCAAACTGCTTAGCTGCTTGCAACATGGACGCCAGCGACGAACGCGTGTCGGATGCCAGCGCCTGCTGATAGGCTGACTTTGCGACCGGGTCGTCAGGGCGAAGTTTCAGCGCTGCCGAAAAACCCGCCCGAGCACGAGAAAACTGATTCGCGAACAAGGCAGTGAAACCGTCGCCCATGGCGTCACGAAATTGCTTATCTCGAATCAATGCCTGTACCGCAGCCTGCCCTGATATCGCGCGCTGAAAACGCGCATCCAGCGCCAGCGCTTCGGCATAAAACTGTTCTGCCTGTTGTAAATCAACGATGGCATCCGTGGTTTTGAATCGTGTTTCATAGCGCTTGGCGCTCTGCACTTTCTCCACCACCTCGTTGAGTGTTGCGACGCGGTCTAAACCGGTCAGTGCTAAAATATTGTTGGCCTCCAACAACAATACGGACTGATAGAGTTGCCGCGCGAGATCCGCCTTACCTTCACGCACCGCAGCTTGGGCGGTGGCGAGTTTGCTGGCGATCACATCGGGGATCAAAGCACGTATGTTCTCTAACTCACTCAGTGAATTCCGGTACGCAGTGATTGCCGCTTGAAAGTTCTGCGCTTTGTAGTACTCGTCGCCAGTGGCGGCCATAGCCAGGGCGGTTTCAAACCGATCAGGAGCCCATTCGGTTACGGTTTGTGTTGTGAGTTCCTTCTGTAGCGCAAGTATGTCAGCCAAAATCTCCTGCGAGTCGGTTCGCGCTTGCGCGCGTTGTGCATCGTTCCAGGGTGCTTCAGTGTCAACTAAAGTTGTCGCAGGCTCCGCAGCCTCGCTCACGACACCCGACTTGAGCGGCGTCGTAACAGCCGGTGGCGGTGCGAGCACCACGAAACTAAACGCGGCGACGGCCAGCAGGCCAAATACCACTAGCATAAGATTGAACTCCGATTGCCACCATGCACGTTCGTGGTGTGACTCATCCGGGGTTGAACGAGTTGGCGGCACATCCGGCGCAGGCGCAGAAAATACCTGCGGCGATATTTTTTGCACCGCTCGGGATTCAGTGTGAGGCAGACCCTGGTCAGACATGAATCAGCGCAATGCCTCCGAGGTCGGGTCAGTTTCGCCCTGTTCCAACACAAACATTTGTTGCAAGATACGACGCCATTCAGTGAATTGGTCATCTACCGTGCCTGACAATGTAATACTCCGGTCCTGCAAATCCACCACACTGGGCTCTAGCTCCGAGGCCAGTGAAGTACCCAGCTCACGCAGTGCTTCTGCGTGCACTAGCGATTGTTCGCGTTTTTTAAAACTATTAATAAATATTTGAGCACCGGATAGTATCCCGATGTGTCCTGCGCCACGTGTGATTCCCCGATCGCCCTCCACTGCAGCGACCAGTCCGCCAGCCATCACTGCCAGACCAGCGATTTTTTCTTTGCGCGCCTGCTCCGCCAACTGGCGCGCGTACACGACTTCACGATAGCTGAACTTTCGCCACTCCTGATACGGCGCTTCCATCGTGCGATTAAATGCCCGGTAATAGTCTTGAATCACATCAATAAACAAATCATTTCGTGCACGAATGCGATCGACTCGCTGCATCATTGGGTCTGAATCCGCAGGTAGCCTCAACAGGCTCACGGTGCCGGACTCAGGATCTTCCTGCACATATTCCTCAAACGCATTCGGCACAAAATCACGCGCGAACAACACGCTCGAGACACTCCGAATATTACGCCGTGCAGTAAGACTCAAACTAGCCTGATACGCGTACAAATCATTTGCTATCTGATTAAACGTCGCCTGAAATGGATCGCCCGGAAGTTTTACCTCAGGGTGATACGCATACGCACTGGCACGTTGTTGATAGTTGCGCCTAAACCACTCCGCACCGGTACTGTCAGTGGCCCGAATTTGCAGTTCAATCTCCTCACCATTGGACTCGATTAACTCGCCTGTCACCGTGACGTCCATTGGCAAGCCCGCTTTCGGTAAAGCACGGATCAGACCCCAGGCATTACTCTGCTCCAAAGTCTGCTTGAGTTGGTTGGTGAACCACACTGATTCACTCTGCCGGACACTGGAGTACGCGAGTATGTCCTCGTCCAAATCCACAATACCCGGGTCAAACAGAACAATGCCGACGTCGAGCAGCGCTTGTTCATCAATAGTTTCTTCCTGTTGTTCCGTCAGTTTTTTAATTTTGACTTCTTTGGTTTCATGATACTCAAAGGTAGAGCACGCAGACAGCAGCCCTGTTAGGCAAAGCCAAGCAAGACCCCGCAACCCGACACGCATGCGCGTCCACGGCTCGTTAACAACGTGCTGTAGCATCAGACCCTCCACTATTGACGTTTGTAGTTGTAATACTCTTCCCACAGTTTCTTTTTCAACTCTGGATCGGTCTCCCGTTCGGCCGCTTCGCGAATTTGGCGCGCGACAATGTCGTCATTCCTACGGAGATCAGCTTGCTGATCTTCCGACGGTTCAGTGGGCTCCCCTTCAGCCGTGGCTTGTTCGCTACTGTTGGACTCACGTGCTTCGCCGACGTCAGACGACTCCCCACCAGCACTTTGCGAATCTGCGCCACTGGCTGACTCCTGCTGGCTGCTGGAGGCTGCACTCGGACTCGGTGCGCGCTGTTTTGATCGACCATCTTCCTGCTCATCGTACTCTTCGAACTCGCCGATGCCACCAAGCTGATCGTCGGTGTTCTCATTTGCGCGATCTTCGGCATATTCTTTCTCACGAGCGATTTCATCGTCAAATTCACCCATGGTCTCTTCCAACTCGCGCTCGAGTGCTTCTAACTCTTCGTCGGTTAAACCGCCCTGATCTTCAAAGGTTGGTTGTTGATATTCCGCGCCTTGACTGGGTTGTTCAGGTTCTTCAAAGCTTGGGGCATCCTGCGCTTCATCATCTTGCCCAGATCCTTCTTCATCATCTTCCCACTCAGGGGGCGTGCCGGACTCTGCGTCATTGTCTGCAGACTCTTCGGAATCGCTGTCTGACTCCGCGTCCGAGGCTTTATCAGCGTCACTCTGACTCTCTCCACTCTCACCAGATTCTGTACTGGGTTTGGACGGCGACGAAGGACTAGATGGTTTGCCACTGGGGCTCGGAGGCTGTGGTAAGGATGGCGGTGAAGGCAATCCGGCACCGCCACCAGAGGGAGGCATTGGCAACGGTAGCGACGGCCCACTAGGGCCACTGGGGCCGCCAACCGGCTGGACACAGGAGACCAGCATGATACTGACGGCTACAAACAACAGAAGACGCACGCTGCGTCGACAGGCAGAGACAAGTTGTTTTTTCTTCACACGTCCTCCAAATCAGTTACAGGGTTAACCTTGATTGACCTCGTCTCGCGGCACTTTGACCTTTACCTCATAAGACACTTGCTCAACTGGCATCATTTTGCCGCGCTCAATGGCGGGCCGAAATACCATGCGTCGTGCCGTTCGCTTAGCGCGACTGATTAGTTTGGGTGACGTGCTTGCATCGGTGTCATCGGTAAAATTCTCCACTTTTCCGTACTTATCTAGCGCAAAGGTCAGAGGCACCAGCACGGTCGCTAACTTGCCTTCCACATCTTCGCGCTGCATGGCATAAAAGAAATCTGGGAGTGCCGTCGGCTGCTGAAATTTTTCCAGTAGCGCGTGTCCCGCGGGTAGTGCCTGCGCTGACTCCCAAGCTTTCTCATAGTACTGAGATGCGGTGGTTCGATAGTTAAATAGCAAATTCAGATCGCCTAGACTAATGAATGCCTTAACGGTGTGTTCAAGTTCATTCTCTTCCAAAGATTTTGTAAGATACGAAAACAGTTGCTGTTCCGCGCGACCGTAGGCGTTACCAATTGGCTTAAAATCAGGCAGGTCTGAGACGCCACGTCGCAGCAACTCGTTGGCGCGACGGTCATTACTCGGATACCAAGTCCGCTCAACATCCTTCTTAAATTTACTTTTGATTAAGTGCACCAGTGCTAATTCGCCATACGGCATGTAAAGTTGGTTCAACGGTCGATCTCCATAACGCTTTACAGCGTGGGTCAGAAAACGCTGCGCCTGCTCGAGCTGATGCAATGCAGTGGCACTTTTAATTGGTCGATACAGATACCGATCCAGGTAACTGTTTCCGAGCCGGACCAAAAATGGAAATGAAAAATCATCCAAGTCACGGCGGTCCATTGCATTGTTTTCGAGCCACAGGATACGTTCGACTAATTCTTGCGAGACCTCGAGGTTTTCCTGTGCGATAGCCAGTTCAAACATGCTCGCCAGGACTGGCCGTTGTTCGATACTGTTAACACCATTATTTATTTTCGTAATGTGCAACGCATTCGCAAGCATTTTACGCGCTTCCTGCAAGCGGCCCGCGCGTACCAACGCCTGACCGTAAGTCAGATAAGCTTCCCCAAGATTGGCACTGAATGCGTCCTCGGTTTCCTGAAGTTCAACAATGCGTGCAAAAATTGTTTCTAAACTGATCCTTAGCTCTGGCTCGAGGTCCAGTATCGGCCGCACGGGGAATTCTTGTTTTGCCTGCGGTTCGCTTTCACTCTCTGCTATGGCCTTAAACTCCTCCTCGTCAGTATCCTCCCAGACTGACATTTGCTCTTGCGTTATTTGATCGTCGGACTTTGCGATTGGGGCGGATTCATTAACTGGTGCTTCGGCACGCTGCTCTGGCGCTTGCTGGCTTTGATTCGATTGTTCTTGAGGGACGTCAATCTGCCAGCCAGCAGTCTGTGCTGGCGGTTGCGCTAACACGTCGGCGCTGCAGACGCTCAGAAAACTGAGCAGCAATAGGTTAACGCGGCACTTGGCATATGCCAGTTGCACCACCGAGAACGGCTGATTAGCGATTCGACGAAATCTATGAGTCATGGGTATGCGCGATCTACGAGTTACTAGCTCCTGAATATTTAACTGACCGGAGAAGAAGCCACTTCCAAGCTTACTTTTAGTTAATGTTTGGCTGCAATCGGCACGTTGCAACGAGTAGACGTTTGGCACAGCAGGCTGTGCGTACTTAAATCTACCCTAGCGGTGGTGAGGCTGGTGTCGCTGCTTCCCTATCAGCGTACATCCGAAACCGCTTCGATTTCAATAGATTCTTGGTTCAACTTCCAGTTGAACATCGTAAATACGCACTATGTCCTGCTGGATCGCAGCTGCAAGCGCCATCACATCGGCACCGGACCGGTTTGACGGATTGATGACCACCAATGCTTGTTGCCGATGAACACGCACACCTGAGATTTCCTTATTCTTCCATCCAGCTTGATCAATAAGCCAACCGGCAGCCAGCTTGTATCCATCGTCTGTAGCAAAACCGATAAGGTCCGGGAATTGTGATTTTAGCCGCTGGTGGTGTTCTGTTGTCACTACTGGGTTTTTAAAAAAACTGCCTGCGTTTGGTATCGCAGCCGGATCCGGCAACTTCTGCGTGCGAATTCGACACACCGCGTCAAACACGGACTCTAAACTTGGCTGCTTGCCGGCTTGGTCTGCCAACGCGGGATAGTCCAAATTAAGCGCTGCGCGTTTATTCAGGCGAATCTGCACGGCGGTTATCACCGTGGCATCACATAGGGCGTTTTTGAAAACGCTATCACGATAAGCGAACTGGCATGCATCGTTTGACAGGGTCTGGATTGCCAATGTAGTCCGATCCACATATTCTACGGCCGTAATAACGTCTTTAACTTCCACGCCGTAGGCACCAATATTCTGAATCGGTGCCGCACCAACAAGACCCGGAATTAGCGCAAGATTTTCTACACCGTACCAGTGTTTAGTGACCGCGAACGACACAAACTGATGCCAGTTCTCCCCAGCAGCAACGCGCAACTCGACATACGAATCGGTCTCCTGAATTACATCGACACCACGTAATTGGTTGTGGATTACCAATCCGTCAAAGTCTCGAGTCAACACCGTATTGCTGCCTTGACCCAGCACCAAGACGGCTAGGTTGGCCTCATGCGCAAACTGCAACGCTTGCGTGAGCAGCGTCGTTGAATTTACCACGGTGAGATAGCGAGCGCGTGCTGGCACGCCCAAGGTGTTGTAGTGACGAAGATCGGCGTCTGCCTGAAGGCCAAGCTCGGCAGGGAATTGCATTAGCAGCTCGCAGTGGCGGCCGCCGAAAGCGCCTCTGACTCAGCGACCATCGACGACCAATAAGTCAAATTAATTCTCGCTCTGTGCGCTTTGCGCCGACGCACTCAGTCGAATGTGCAAGTCGCGTAACTGAGTCTTGTCTACGCCGCTTGGCGCATCGGTCAACAGACAGGATGCCTTTTGCGTTTTCGGGAACGCAATCACATCACGAATCGACTCCACGCCAGACATCATCGCAACAATTCGATCCACTCCAAAGGCAATCCCGCCATGCGGAGGGGCACCATAACGTAACGCATCCAACAGAAAGCCGAATTTTTCCTCTGCTTCGGCATCGTCAATACCCAGCGCTGTGAATGCTCGTTTCTGAACCTCTGACTGATGAATTCGAATCGAGCCACCGCCGATTTCAGTGCCATTGAGGACCATATCGTATGCCCGAGATAACACTGAACCTGGGTCTGAGGACAGCGTGTCGATCTGATCAGTTTTCGGTGCGGTGAACGGGTGATGCAGTGAGGTCCAGTTACCACTCTGGGTGTCCTTTTCAAACATCGGGAAGTCCACAACCCACATCGGCGCCCATGCCCCTTTAATTAACTTCAGATCTTCACCAAGTTTGTTGCGCAAAGCGGCCAGTGAATCGTTCACGATTTTCGCTGAATCGGAACCGAAGAACACCAGGTCACCGTCTTCAGCACCAACACGGCGCATCATGCTCTCAAGTGCGTCATCTGACAAATTCTTGACGATGGGAGATTGTAGGCCATCACGCCCGGCGGCCAGATCGTTTACTTTGATGTAGGCTAGGCCTTTGGCACCGTAGTTCGCGATATAGTCGGCGTAGTTATCAATTTCTTTGCGGCTAAGACGCGATGCGCCTTTGGGCACGCGCAGTGCCGCAACTCGGCCTTCTTGCGAGTTAGCCGGTCCTGAGAAAACCTTGAACTCTTCATTTTTAACTAGGTCAGTGACCGATACCAACTGCAACGGATTACGCAGGTCCGGACGGTCGATACCATATTGTTCAACGGCCTGCGCGTACGTCATACGCGGGAATTGAGCAGGTAAATCGACATCCAACGCCTGTTTGAACAAATCGCGAATCATGGTTTCCATCATGGCCATGATCTCTTCTTCATTCATGAACGAAGTTTCGATATCCAGCTGGGTGAACTCAGGTTGACGATCAGCGCGAAGATCTTCGTCGCGAAAACAGCGAGCAATTTGGTAATAACGTTCAAACCCTGCCACCATTAACAGCTGCTTGAACAATTGTGGTGACTGCGGTAACGCAAAAAACTCACCAGCGTGTACACGACTTGGTACCAGGTAGTCGCGAGCCCCTTCCGGTGTGGACTTGGTCAGAATCGGCGTTTCAATATCGACAAAATGCTCCGCTTCCAAGAAATCCCGGAAGAATTTCGTCACCTGACTACGTAAGCGGAAAATCCGTTGCATATTTTCACGGCGCAGATCCAAGTATCGATACTTCAGACGCACCGCTTCACTAACGTCTTCTTCATCCAGTTGGAATGGGATCGGTTCTGAGCGATTTAATACTTCGATTTCAGTGGCATACACCTCTACCATACCCGTCGGCATATCGCTATTGGTTGTTCCTTCAGGTCGGGCACGCACCTTAGCGGTGATGCGTAGGACGTGCTCATTGCGCACGGTATCAGCAATTTCGAACGCTTCTTTCGCATCCGGGTCAACCACCACCTGCAACAGACCCGATGCATCACGCAGGTCAATAAAAATAACCCCACCATGGTCACGGCGACGCTGCGCCCAACCAGAAACGGTGATGATATTGTCAATCAGGGATTCATTTATTTGGCCACATCGGTGACTACGAAGTGCTTTCATGCTTCTCTCGTTCTTTTTTTGCTGCCAGCTTGGCGGATTTACGTTCTAGTTCAGCGGCCAATTTTTTTGCTTCGACCGGATCATCCAGCGGGTTGACGACACCCGCCGACAAAATCATCTTAAGCCCGACTTCAACCGGCACACTCAATCGACGTACTTCCGATGGCGGTACCATGATATAAAAGCCCGACGTTGGGTTTGGCGTTGTTGGTACATAAATATTAATCAAGTCCTGACCAACAACCTGCTGAAATTTTTTCGGAGTATCACCAGTGACAAAAGCCAACATCCATAAACCACGCCGCGGATACTCGACCAGCACAACCTCACGAAATGACTGACTGGCATCCGAGAACAGGCTAGCGGTGACCTGTTTGACCGCACCATACACGGTCCTGACCAAAGGAATTCTCGATAACAACGATTCCCAAGCGGATACCAGTTTACGGCCAAAGAAATTGGCCACGATCAGCCCAGTCAACAGCACTAGCACCAGCGTCAAAATCACACCGAGACCGGGAATTTGAAATCCGATCAGATTCTCTGGGCGTAAAGACGGTGGTAACAACAGCAAGCTTCGGTCGATCAACCGGATTGAAAACGACAGCACTACATACGTGGCAACCAATGGCAACCAAACCAGAAGACCCGCTATAAAGTAACGCCGAATTCGCTGCATACTAAGCTGACTCTCCGCCGACAGCCTGACTGCTACTCGACTCAGAGCCCTGCTTAGAAGTGGGCTCCGTCTTCGCAGATTGACCTGCTACTTTAGGCTTACCGCTGTTTTTAAAATCAGTTTCATACCAGCCGGTGCCCTTCAATTTGAATGCAGCGGCGGTAACTTGCTTGGTTAACGCAGGGGCGTCACATGCCGGACAATCCGTCAGTTTAGGATCACTCATTTTTTGCAGTGCTTCCAGACTGTGACCACATTCGGCACACCGATATTGATAGATTGGCATAAGGCTCGTACTCGTAACTCTTAAAATGGATTAAGGTAAATCAACCTCACTTAAAACCAGGCGGCGCGCATTATACCGCTAACTTCCGGCGATCGTCATACTTTCAATAACGATAGAGCCACATTCGGTGTTTCCACGGCGGTCGTAGTCAGCACCGGCAGCAACAATCTGTTGATACATCTGCAACAGATTACCGGCGATGGTGATTTCTTCGACCGGATACTGTATCACGCCGTTTTCCACCCAGAAGCCCGCAGCACCACGCGAATAATCGCCCGTCACCATGTTGATACCTGAACCAATTAGCTCGGTCACCAACAGACCCGTCCCCAGTTCACCGAGCAGCTGTTCGAAACTGTGCCCGGTATTACTGATTTTCAGATTTCGTACACCACCGGCGTTTGCGGTGGATGCCATGCCCAGCTTACGCGCCGTGTATGACCCAAGCACATACCCTTGCAACACACCTTGATCAACCAACACCCGCTTTTCCGGCGTGGCAACGCCTTCACTATCATGATAGGCGCTGCCCGCCGCACCAAGCTCGTGCGGATGCTCGGCAACATGAATAAAGTCCGGCAGAATCTGTTGCTCAACACGGTCCAGCATAAAGCTGGCTTTTTTATAGATAGCGCCACCCTTGAGTGCACTGATTAGGTGACTAAATAGGCTCTTAGCCGTCATCGGATCAAACATAACGGGCGCCTGACGCGAGTCTATTTGACGCGCCCCTAAGCGTGAGACAGTACGTCTGGCAGCGGTACGACCAATTTCATCGGCGGCCTGCAACAAGCTCGGGTTGCGATTACTGTCATACCAATAATCGCGCTGCATAGCAGACTCGCGCTGACCGATTACTGAGCACGAAATACTATGCTGACTACCGGCCGTATTACTGATAAACCCATGTGAGTTAGCATACACCGTATTACCTGAATACGAGTTCACTGTGGCCCCTTCACTATTGGTGATCGCAGCATCAGCAGCGAGCGCCGCAGCCTCACACTTGAGGGCGATGTCTGTCATCTTCGCCACATCTAACTGCCACGGGTGATACAGATCGAGATCGATTGCATGGGTTGCCATCCGATCAGCATCCGCCAAGCCCAAGCACGGATCAGACCCAGTAAATCGTGCTATCGACACAGCCGCGTCGACCGCGGCCTGAATTCCGGCCTCACTCAGATCAGCACTGCTCGCCGACCCTGTCTTATGATCACGGTACACACTCACAACAATTTGCGCATCATTGTGCTTCTCAACCGTTTCCAGATCTTGTTGACGTGTGGTCACCGACACACCAGTACCGTGATGCAAAGATACTTCTGACTCATCCACGCCGCATTTGGCAGCATAATCTAGTGCGATCTGCGCCGCGCGCACCAAATCAATGCCCGCTGCTTCTGATGCCTTATTAGCAGTCATTTGCGCACTCATAGCTGTACACCTCCAACAGTTAAAGCATCCATCTTCAGGGTCGGCTGCCCAACACCAACGGGAACGCTCTGACCATCTTTACCACACACGCCCACGCCGGAGTCCAAACTCATATCATTGCCCACCATACTAATGGTTTGCATCGCTTCCGGCCCATTGCCGATAAGCGTAGCCCCCTTTACAGGCGCGGTAATTTTACCGTCTTCGATCAAGTACGCCTCACTGGATGAGAACACGAACTTGCCGGATGTAATGTCGACCTGACCGCCACCAAAGTTCACTGCGTATAAGCCCTTCTTGACACTGCGAATTATCTCCTCTGGGTCGTGCTCGCCGTTGTGCATGTAGGTATTGGTCATGCGCGGCATTGGCAAGTGCGCGAAACTCTCGCGACGACCATTGCCTGTAACGCTCATGCCCATCAATCGTGCATTGTGTTCATCTTGCATATAGCCTTTGAGAATGCCTTTTTCAATCAGCACTGTGTTCTGGGTTTCGTTACCCTCATCATCGACACTCAGCGAACCCCGGCGCTCAGCAATGGTGCCATCATCGACCACCGTACAGAGCTCGCTTGCGACACGCTGCCCAATTCGACCGGAGAACGCGGATGTGCCTTTGCGGTTAAAGTCACCTTCCAATCCGTGACCAACCGCCTCATGCAACAGAATGCCAGGCCAGCCAGGCCCCAACACCACGGGCATCGTGCCAGCCGGTGAATCGATCGCTTCGAGACTCACCAGTGCTTGTCGCACTGCTTCATGCGCGTAGTGCTCAATGGTTGAATGATCAAAATAATCAAACCCAAAACGACCGCCACCCCCCATGGACCCACGTTCTCGCTTACCATCTTGTTCAACAATCACCGACACATTTAAGCGAATAAGCGGTCTAACATCCGGCACCTGACGTCCGTCACTGGTGACAATCAATACCACTTCGTAAACCCCAGCCAAGCTCGCCATGACTTCGACTACGCGTGGATCATGGCCGCGGGCTGCTCGGTCGGCTGCCTCAAGAATAGCGACCTTTTCTGCATCGCCTAAACCAGCGATTGGATCCTGCTGCGGATACAATGCACGCGGCGTACGCGGCCGCCAAGCCCGAGGTGCTTGTGTACCACCGCCTTGACGACCAATGGCTTGCACCACATCGGCGGCCGCCAAAATCGCAGGCGCATGCAGATCCTCACTGTAGGCGAATGCGGTTTTTTCACCACACACGGTGCGCAAACCAACACCTTGATCGATGGTAAAGCTGCCAGTCTTAACCACGCCTTCATCCAGCGACCAGCTCTCTTGTTTTGCGTATTGAAAATACATATCGGCGAAATCACACCCGCCCACACCAGTTAACTTCTGCATCACCGCATCCAGGTCGGACGCGGACAAGCCGGTGGGCTCAAGCAATGTTGCCTGAGCAGTTCCAAAATGATCTTGTTTCATACTCGTTTATTTGATTAGAGCCGGCGGTGTTGTTGCACCGGGAAGCTTGCTTTGAGTGATTCTATCTTTGTGAGGTCAAGTGTGGCAGAAACCAAGCCCTGGCCAGTATTTTGTTGCACAATCACCTCGCCCCACGGGTCGACGATCATACTGTGGCCCCAGGTTTGACGGCCATTAGCGTGTATTCCGTGTTGCGCTGCTGCCAATACATACACCTGATTTTCGATCGCACGAGCGCGCAGCAAGGTAGCCCAATGAGCCTGGCCTGTCTCGTATGTGAACGCCGCTGGCACGCACAGGATCTGTGCGCCACGCTGCACCAGTGCACGGTACAT
>NZ_BMXA01000001.1:1201086-1205277 GCF_014651515.1 Arenicella chitinivorans | reverse complement strand
ATTGCGACTGTCGTACCGGAACGTGGTGAGCGCAGGCACGCTTTGGGTGTTGTCGGTTTTGGTGAGCGTGTTGCCGTTGGCATCGTAGGTGTAGTCGATGCTGTTATTATCTGGATCCAGATTATCGGTAATGCTGGTTAGACGGTTGTTCCCATCGTACGCAGACGTGCGGTCTTTGATGGTGGTGGTGACACCGCCAATGGTTTGCTTCTCGACCTCGGTGATGCGGTTGTAGTTAAAGTCGAAGGTGTAATCCGCAGTGTGTACATCGCCGGTTTCCTGATCGGTGATGACGTAACCGGTCATGCGGTCCGCGTTGTCGTACTCGTAGGAGGTGGTCTGAATCTTACGTTCCGCAAACCCGTTCTGCGTCTCGGTTTGCAGCACGCGGTTGCTGTTCAGATCATAGTCGTAATCAAAGCGCGATATAAGTTCAGTGGCATTCCCCACCACACGTTCGTTAATGGCCGACACGGTGCGATCTGCCGCATCGTAATCATAGCGCGTGATGGTGCCATTGGGGTATTCGACCTGCGCTTGCTTGCTGTCTGCCGTGTAGGTGTAGGTGTAGGTGCTGGTGCCGTTCTCGGTGGTCGCGGTGCGCAGGCGATTACGATTGTCATAAGTGTAGCTGGTGCTGCCACCGACGGAGGTGACATGGGTGCGGTTACCGTTGTCTGATTACGCCGCCTCAAATTTTGACGTCGCGTTAAGTGATTCTTGACAGTTTACATCGTTGCCAAGTTAGCTAGTTTACGAATTTGATTTGACCTTCGCTACGAGATCACCAGCCATAGTTGGAGATCCATCATCTTTTAATAGCCCCGTGTCGGATCGGCTAAAGAGTGACTGCATGATGATCGCACGGTCTTCTGGCTCTAAAACTCCTTTTCGAATCAAACCTAAATAGTATTTCGTGAGAAGTGCACGCTCATTTGCATCTCGTGCGAGATGAAAAGAGCTGAACATCGCCCTTGTAATAGCACGAATAGCAAACGCTAGGAATCCAACTAATATACAAAATGTAAAAGACCATCTTACCGCCGCACTTTTGTCATCAGCTGAAAACATAAGAAGAACATGGTCGGGCGTTACCAACAATAATAAAGTCAAAAGGAAACTTACAATTAACGTGAGAGATATAAGCCAACCCATTAGCCAGTTGCCTTGAGTTTTATACCCTTTGTATGCCAAAACCCAAGTCCTTAATGGCACCTCGAATTGCAGCTGTTCATTGTGCGACCTTGTTATCTTGATCATTTCCTCTTCATGCTGAGCTCTTTGATTTTCGGCAGCCTCATCATAGAGTTTTAAATCATTGCGCGCCTTCTCAATAGTTTCTTGAAGTTCTACGATAAGCTGCTCTTGCTCAGAGTTCACTCTCTTCAATGAAGCGACACCCCGAGGGAGTGACAATGGAGCCAGAAGTTTTAGAAACTGATTAGTTTGATTCGCAAAGCCAGAATTGTTGTTACGATTGTTACCGATAATGCTAGGCAATGTCCTCGAAATCTCCTCAAACGTATTATGATATAGTGCAGAATCGGGTGTCCCAGACACTGTATCCTCAACAAGCTGGATAAATTCCCGTGCATTCTCAAGTGTAGCCTCGGTGCCACCTTGCCAATTTTCCAATTCAAGCTTTTGAGTCTGAATAGATTCCATAGCTTTGTCTTTTGTCATATCTGAACTCCTAATAATAGACTCAATGGCCTTAAGTGAGATCTGGATACAATCAAGTACTCGTTGAGATAATTCTCACTACACTGCTGCAAAATACTCTCGAGCTTTGCCAACCTTCATGTCGACTATAGGTAGTCTGTTGTCGCAGAGAATCGCTTTTGGGCATTAACCACAGACTATCCATTTCTAAGCATCTCAATTGATTTAAAAAACATTTCGGTAAGATAAGTATGAGGGTTTATGATTTGCTTTAACTCCATAAATTTCCCCCATTTGGCACAATAAAGTGGTCCACCATTCTTTAAATCAAGCAACAGGACTTCATCGCCCCCCCCCCTAGCGATTACTCGAATGTCGCCATTTACAAATTCTTCTTTTAGAAACTTAATGTCAGCTGAATGACCTAGATATTGAGTAAGAATATCAATATCGTACCAGTTGCTGAAAGATAAAAGAAATCCACCTTGAAAAGGATGAAGATGGTATTCACTTGTCAAGTCTAAGCCATTAAAAATATAGTAGAAAGGCTTTATAGAGTCGGGTAGCGAATTGAAATAGCTCTTTTCACTCCTCATTTGCTTCAGCTTCCTGTTTGTTCGAGGGACTGAAGAATAAATGTTGAAACCCTCTGACTCTAGAGCCCAATGAAAAAGAGGACGAGAGCCAAGGTCATTTCGCACCAAGAATAGCTCCGTGGTTTCTTGTTCAAAAAAATCATGAATTTCTGGAAATAGAGATTGAATTTCGACTAGAAAAATATTCTTGCCTTGACTAAAAACATCAATAATTGATGAGTCCAATCTACCTGTGAATTCAGTCGGCAAATCATCACCAATGAAGTAACAAGCATCATATTTAGCTTTATTAATACTCATATTCTAATTGCGATATATATTATTTTTGTGCTAATCATTTTCATCAAGATAAGTATCAATCCTATCTTGAAGACGTTGTTTTTGAACTTCTTGCTCGGTCTCTAACCATTTTCTGTAGTCCTCATTCAACTCGTTCCCTTTAGCCTTTTCCCACGGGCCTTTAGGACTATCAGGTGCACGATTACTCTTCGATTGATTCAATGGTTTAGGAAGAGGTTGAACATTTTCCATATCATGAATCAGCTCTCGTTTCTGGGCATCAGTTAGGTCATCGAAACCAGGAAGTTTTTCAATCAAATTTTTAGGGTAAATATGATCACCAGAGATCACCTCATCAGCAGTCGGATCTCTATACTGATTTGTGTAGGGATCCCGAATTTTTTGACCAGCAACGCCACGCGTCAGAGTCTGGTAGTTACAGCTACAATTATGAACTAACGCCTGCTCTTCCCCAACAAAATATGTGTGGAAATCCGCAACCTCGAAATTATAGGTAACAGGGCTCTTACCTAGTGGTGTAATATCAACTACGGTTAGATAACCACCTTTGTAACTCGGGATATTCATTCCAGAGCGTAAATCTATAGAGTCAACCCAACCAATGCCCTGCACCCAGAACGGGTGATTGTCTGTCACTTCGAACTTTTCTTCGAGACCATCAACATTGATTAAGGTAAGCAGATAGGTGACTCTATCGTCGTCAAAAACAAAGGTTTGAACGACAGGCTTCCATGATATTTCACCACTTTCGACGTCACGAGAAGCGACCAATTCCCCTTCTACAACCTGACTAATCGGTTTCAATCCGTCTTTTGTCAATACTGGAGTTTTGGCTACGAAACAACAAGGCTTACATCCGGCACTGTTTCCGATATCCATATTTTGGTGATTATTTCCGTCACCAAGATTTGGTTTCTCAGAAGTAAGTGTCGGAGATGAATCTACTTTAGCCAGTCCATTGGTTTTCTTTACAGAATTAAGAGCTTTTAATTGGGAACCGCCAACACTTCCCGCTCCGAGTTCAGTAAAGAACATCGAACCAGATTGTGCTGCCTGGTGATCTCCTGCTGCAAAATCGTGTGCCCACTCCACCATCGGAGTACCCAGCTCAGCTCGCCCATCTCTACTTAATGATTTCTCTGCAACATAAGAAACTGTTTCCTTGAAGTTATCCGCAGTATCTTGCAAGTTTTTGCGTGAATTAGCCACCATGCCGTATTCACTTGGTTCATACCCAAGGTATTCAGCTTTGGTAGCAACTTCATCAATAACCGCGTCCGCACCAAAATCTACGAGACTGATTATGCCACCGATTAATGAATGCGCAGCGGCTCCGACTTCAACCATCGTCCCAGAAAAATGATTGCCATTTGCCCGTTCCTGCAGCGCAAATTTTTTCATATCGGCAACTTTTTGATCCATGCCTTCTACCATTTCGGCGGTAACAGGCGCATGGCCTGTAGAATCCATATACACCGTCGGATTCCCATACGCATACAAATACCGATGCAGGCTTGGCGGTGTGTTGCTTTCGCCGAGGTAGGTGTCTTCGTTGATGAAGCGGGCGGTGTCGGGGTCGTAGTAACGTGCCCCAAAATAAATTAGGCCGGTGTTTTCGTCGTGTTCCTGGCCG